>JAIWNO010000139.1 GCA_020216785.1 Desulfomonile sp. | reverse complement strand
CGATCTTGAGCACGGAGTGGTATCGCCAGGCGGTGTCGGCTACGACATTAACTGCGGAGTGCGCGTTGCGGTAACCGGCCTCAAAAGGGAAGCAGTAGCAGCGCAGATTCGCCCGCTTATCGATGCGCTTTTTGCAAGAGTGCCCTGCGGAGTGGGATCCAAGGGAGGGATTCGTCTTACCCGCCAGGAAATGGACTCGGTACTCACGCTCGGGGCGGAATGGGCCATCAGGAGGGGCATGGGCGATGTGTCCGACCTGGAGCGGATCGAAAATCACGGAGCGCTGGCGGGGGCTGACCCGGCGGCAGTCAGCGAGCGAGCGTTCGAGCGAGGTCGGGACCAGGTCGGAACACTCGGATCAGGCAACCACTTCCTGGAAATCGGCTACATAGAAGAGATTTTCGACGCGAAAACCGCCGCGCAGTGGGGCCTTGAATTGGACGGAGTGACTATGATGGTGCACTCCGGGTCAAGAGGTCTGGGCTATCAGGTTTGTGATGAATTCCTCGCCCGGATGGTCAAGACCGTGCAGAAGGAGGGACTTGAACTCCCGGACCGGCAGCTGGCCTGCACCCGGTTCACCTCGGACCTGGCGCGGGAGTATCTGAGCGCTATGGCCGCGGCCGCGAACTATGCGTTTGCCAACCGACAGGTGCTCATGCACCTCGCACGCACCGTGTGGGAAGAGGCCCTCGGTATCCCGCCGAAAGACCTGCGATTCCGCCTTCTTTATGACGTATGCCACAATATCGCCAAAATTGAGACTCACGAAGTCAACGGCAAGAAGATGCGCCTCTGCGTCCACCGGAAAGGCGCAACACGGGCTTTCCCTGCCGGTCACCCCGAACTCCCGGACGAGTACCGCAGTTCCGGGCAGCCGGTGCTGATTCCCGGAGACATGGGCCGAGCGTCGTACATTCTGGCCGGTGAGCCGGGCTCAATGAAAGAGAGTTTCGGGTCAGCGTGCCACGGTGCGGGTCGTCTCCTATCCCGTGGCCAGGCCATCAAGGCGGCGAAAGGCCGCGCGATCGAACGGGAACTCCAGGACGCGAACGTGTATCCCCGGTCCAGAGGTTACAAGACCCTCAAGGAAGAAATCCCCGAGGCGTACAAGGACGTGAGCCTCGTGGTCGACGTCGTCCAGCGGGCCGGTCTTGCCCGAAAGGTTGCCAGAATCAGGCCTATGGGAGTTGTAAAAGGATAACTACACACGAGTCCCCGGTTTTCCTCCGGCATCCTGTGGCGCCTTCAGATACCGGAGGGCCCTTACGGAATAGGATTTGTGCAGCCTGACGCCGGCAGCCAACACCTATCAGCTTCGGCCGTCAAGCCATGCTTCAGCTTCGGTGTGATCGAAAAAAGTTTTTCGCTTCTCCGCGTAGGAACCCGCCTTCTGTGCTGACGAGTCAACAACGAGTTTTGAGAAACTCTCCTGCTTCCACACTGACGCCACTTTGGATACACCGCAGTTGAGCATTATGGTCTGGACGCCCTGCGCAATGTCGGGAAGACCGATCATCTTTACTCCGGACAAGTCGGAGAACGCTGTAAAGCCTGCTTTAAGAGACCGGCACGCTTTTTCCACATCGCTGAGAAGCTCAGGGTTGTCCTCCACTCGCATGATCTCACCGAAAAACCAAGTGTATAGTCGATTCTTCGGGATATCCACCGCGATCCGGTAATTGAGACCGGAGCCGATCTCGTTCATGGAACCTCCTTAATCGTGTGCGGCATATCGATGCGTCGTCAAGACAGTAACATGGCCGCTGTAGGGGCGCACCAGCGTGTGCGTCCGGTAGGGGCCGACACATGGGTCGGCCCCTACCGGACGTCGTTCATGTTACGTGTTCGAAAGCGCATTGGTATCAGTCGCACGTGCGTTTCGCAGCACCAGACGCTTCGGAAGATATGGCTTGCGCAGACTGCCGCCAACGGGACAATCTATTTCGGTTGCGGTGCAGCAGGTACGGCAGGTGCACCGGGCACGGCCTGGGCTGGGGCTTCGGGCATGAATATTTGGACATTGAGCTGCTTTCTCAAGGAATCCGAAAGCTTCTCGTACAAGTCCTGCTGCTTCTGATATTTGAGTTGGTCAAAGATATAGTCTTTGACCTCATCGTAGGAACTCTTGGATTCCGGGCGCTTGTCCTCCAGCAGCACGATGTGGTAGCCGAACCGTGTCTTGACGGGTCCGCTGATTTCACCTTTGTTCATGCCGAAAGCCACGTCTTCGATTTCCTTCACCAATCGCCCTCTGGGCATCCAGCCGAGATCTCCGCCTCGGTCCTTGCTCGGGCAGGTGGAGTGCTTCGCAGCAAGCTCGTCGAATTTTCCGCCTTTTTTCAACTTGTTCAGCACATCTTTCGCTTCGTCCTCGGTCTTAACAAGGATATGACGGATGTGGACGCCGGCCAGATTGGTAAATTCATCGGATTTCTGATCATAGTATTCCTTGATCTCTTTGTCCGTGGGGTCAGCAATGCCGCCGCCTTGCTTGTCAAGATAGAGGCGGGCGAGGAGGTCCTTTTTCGTAAAATTCAAGAGGGTTTGGAACTTGGGGTCCTTGGCAATACCGTCCTTTTCAGCCTGGGCAGCGAGCGCGTAAACGTTCACGATGTAATCGAGCGTCTGCCTGCGACCTTCCGGCGTCGTGTAGAGGTAGCGAAACCGCTCCGGAACCGCGTCGGCCATGGCATCCAAGTCGGCTTCCGTGATGGTTTCGTTCCCAATCTTTGCAAGGGGTTTATCCTTTTGAGGCCCCTGAGCCTGAGAATCGGCGGCGAGTCCGATCGACGATACAAGAACGAGCAACACGAAGACTTTTAAAATCGAAAGGTTGCTTTTCACTTTCTTCTCCTTTTTCGCGATGCAGAGCATAACTAGCTACAATAACGAATTATTATCGTTTCATTCGAGCCGACTTATAACACACAACCAGACAGGAGTCAAACTTTCCTCAGAGAGAAACTCAGGTATTGCTACGCTCAGTGGATGTGTTTATAATTAGGTCGTTGATTTGTGAGAGGGTAATGCAGGTGGGCAAGGATAGGTTTAACCTACTGTTATTATTGATTTTCAGCGTAATCCTCATTCTTTCCTCTTGTAGCAGGCCGAGTACCGCCGACATGCCTACGGCCCCGCCCGGACCTCCGCCAAATGTTCAGCTGCAGGTAGTGAGAGAGGGCATCCACGTATCGTGGGATTGCGTCCCCGGAGTGACGCATTACACTGTTTTCTGGGGCACCGACCGCGACCAGTATCGTAATCTCATAAATGCCGAGAGCTGTTCCTTGACGCTGACCGGATTGAAGAAAGGGCGGTTCTATGCCTTTGCTGTTACCGCATGGAACCAGCAAGGAGAAAGCGATTACTCCCGAGAAGCTGCCGTTGTGTACGATGACGACCCCGGTCGCGCGTCCGAATATGTGGAAAAAGGCAACGATCTGATGGAGCGGGGTATGTATTCGGATGCACACCTTTATTTCTCGGCTGCTATACGACTCGATCCGCAGAACGCTGCTGCATACCGTCGAAGAGGCCTGTTGTACGAGAGGACCAACCAGTCTGCGCTTGCCAGAGATGACTACCGACGAGCTGAACGGCTCCTCTCCCAGAAACAGCACGCGAAGCAGCAGAATTCTCCTTGAAGCCAGGTCTGCTGAAGCGTGCTCACGTTTTCAGAGTCTTCCCTCGAAGTGAATCTTCGGAGTCGCTTCCAGCCTGCATTGTGAGGAGGGAAACGTCGCGAATGCGTACGACGTGGCGGAACCCATTTCCGCGCATAGAAAGGGCGCTGTGGAGGGGTAGGATTCACTCTTGGGAGAGCGAATCGATCGTCTCTCCAAGGAAACCGGCCGCCTTATCCCGGGCTTTAGAACAACACACGGGCCGAAAGCTTTCGCGCAAAGAAAACCCTGTTAAGAGGCCTCGGGCATAATGTCGTGGCACATGGTTGCATGGGCAGGAGCGGGATTCGCGTCATTCGTTCTCGTCGCGTTGATATATTGGGGCTTTCTTTTGCGGTGGAATCTCAAGAACGAACCGCAAATGGCCGCCTGTCCAGACAATGTATCGGGCGACGCACTCCCGATGGTGTCTGTTGTGGTGCCGGCCAAAGACGAACAGGATTACATCGAACAGTCGGTAGTATCGATCTTGACATCGAGGTATCCCAACTTCGAGCTGATTGTGGTAAACGACCGGAGCAGGGACCGCACAGCGGAGAAACTGGAGCGCCTTTCCGCAGAGGACTCGCGGCTCTCTGTCATGACAGTCGAACATCTGCCCGACGGGTGGACCGGTAAAACGCACGCGCTTTTCCAGGGAGCGAGGCGGGCCTCAGGGGAATTACTGCTGTTTACCGATGCGGATACCGTCATGACTCCCGACGTGCTCACGAGGGCTGTGGCAACCCTGAAGGAAAACCGCCTCGGCATGCTGAGCCTCTTGCCCGGATTCTTATCACACGGGTTTTGCGAGACTATTGTGAACCCACACCTTGAGCTGGGCCTGGGAAGCGTATATCAACTCAAGGATGTGAATGACGGAGCCCGCGACGTCGGGCTTGCATCGGGGTCGTTTATCCTGGTCAGACGGGATCTTTATGAGGCGGTAGGCACTTGGGAGCGATTCCGGTCCGAGATCACCGAGGACGTCGCTCTCAGCAAGGCCGTGAAGCGCAGAGGCGACCGTTTGGCTGTAATGAGGGCGGGCAGTCTAGTCAAAACCCGCGGCTTCAAGGACGTGGGCGAGTTATGCGACTTCTGGAAACGTATATTCTATGGTGCGTTTGACCGGAGCATCTTCAAGATTCTCCGCGTTACCGCCAATTATCTCATTCTGAGCCTGCTGCTCCTGGCCTTGATTGTCTCCGCTGCCATTGCGCTGGCCGGAATGGCCACCGCCCCGGTATGGGTGATGCTGGGGGGTTCGGCCGCGGCAATCGCGGCGCTTATGGCAATGTTCGCTGTATTCACATGGAAGGAGCTGGGGAGTTGGGTGGTAGGACTTACCGCACCTGTCGGAATCATCGTGAGCACATGGGTCGCCTTGAACACCTTGGCTTTCGCGTTGGGCGGTCGGAGTATCCATTGGAGGGGATCGTCGTACAAGTAGAGCTGAAGACGCGGCGAAACGCAACGGAGAAATCATTTGACCACTGAAGCGGTTCCTGCTAACCTTGAACACCTTGTATACCGAATTCCTCAGTGAAAGGAGACGGTTCTATGACAAGACTGGGGATTGGGCGGAACACAATTACTTTGTGGGGGCTGGTCGCGGCGACGGTATGTTTCTTCCCGCTCACTGCATTGGGTCAGGGGCAGGATTTCAAGACGTTCAGGAGCGACGAATTCGGCTTCACTATGAAATATCCGGCGTCGTGGGTGAAGATCGACCAGCCTCAGGGGAATTATTACGTTGTGTTCCAAGCCCCGGACCTTGTCGACAATTTCCGCAGCAGAATTCATGTTGCCGCTCATAAACCGGTGAAGGATTCTCTGGACGTATTCCTGACGGAAATGCGCAATGGGATAAAAGACCTCCAGAAGCAGTCCTCCAGCGGAGCCAAAGGGCAGGAAGTGCGCATCATTGATGAAGGCGAATTCAAGTGCGAAGTTCCAGGCGCGTATTATTTTTTTATTCAGGCATACGAAGAGAAACTCAACATCTGGATGGGTATTGTGATCGTTTTCTACAAACATGACAAGACGCTGCTCCGTATTTCGTGCCTCGCGCCGTACGAACGTATGGATCAGTTCCACCAGATGTTCAACACGTCACTGCTTTCGGTGAGGTTCGATGCTGGTCCGAGTCCGGAAGTTGCACCCAGCAGGCCGACCGCGGTCCCACCTCCATCTCCGGGGACCGCTCCGCCGGCAATTGAGCGCCGCCCGAGTCCGCCAACTCCGGAAGCAGTGAGGGAACAACCAGCGCCGGCACCCCGTATTGAACCGACTCCGCCGGCGCCGAGAGCCGTCCCGCCGAGAGGTCCGGCACGGCTCCCGGATCGAGGGCCGTCTACGGGTATAGTCGAGTAATTTCCGCCGGTTTGTCGGCGCGAGCCAAGGGAGCAAGCGCCGCTCTATAAGGTCATATCGAATGAGTCTTCGAGGATCGATCAGGCTCTTCAACGGATATAGTGCGTTTGTCCGGTTCAGGGATTCGCTCGCGGAGCAGGACCCGCAGCCTCTCGACAGAGATGCGCTGCGCGCGCGCGCGTTGATCTTGGCTGAGCAATGGGAGCCACGGGGAGATCGCAGCGAACTGGAAGACGCTCTGGAAAACTTCCGGATCACATGCGACCCCGAAGCATTTCCGCAGATTTCGGCCATGCTCGATTTCCTGGCCGAAATCCTATTTCGTGACGTCTCGCGCCCGGTTCGCGCGGAAACGAAGAAGCAGATACTTGGTTATCCCGGCCCTATTTTCTTCTTTGTCGGACACACCTCGTATTACGACCACGTGCTGGTGGCTCACGTACTGCGCCGTCTCGGATTGCCCGCTCCGTTGATGCACGTGGCGGGTACGGTGTCCAAGGGTTGGCTGTCAAAATGGCTCGATGGCTTCCGAGTCTTGCACGTGCCGAAGAACCTCTCTCAGATCCAACATCGCGCGTACGCATGGTTGTGCGGCGCTTTGGCCGAGTCCAAAGAGCATCAGGTGCTGTTTGCGCGAACGAGCCGATATACCGTTCGGGCGAGGGACGGAATTCTCCGCGAGCCCTACGTTCCCCACGGGGTAATCTCAGCGGTGAAAGCGGCCGGGAAAGTGCTCGTGGTGCCGGTGGCGGTTTCGTACTCGGTAGTTCCGGAAGACCGCTATCTTACTGCCTCAACCATGTTCCGGACGCATCCGGTGCTTCCGAGAGGCCTGTTGTACTTCATTCCCTTTCTGCTGCGTTTACGGAAGCCCGAAAAGCTGTTTAAAGGAATGGAAGGCGCTTTTGGAGATGTGAGCGTGGACTTGGGCGAGCCATTCGAGTTGACCCACGATGATCGTTTGACACTCCAGAGGATCTCTCATCGAGCCATCGAAGAGATTGCGCGCAACAAACTCATCCATCCGAGCCACCTTGTCGCCAAGGCAATGCACGAGCTAAAAAGAGCGGATGTCAAAACGCTTCGAGACCAGATCGAACGTGAGGTCGAAAATACACGATCATTCTTCAGAACTCGCTACCACAAGGAACCACCGTTCCATTCCCTTATCACGACCGATGTTCCAGAGGCGCTTCAGCGCGGGGTCAAATTCCTGACCGCGCGACGGGCGATGGGGAAGTCTTTCCTCCGCAAGCGCTATTTCGGAAGAGATTACCCGCTCCTCCAGTTCTACGGCTACCACGGAGATCGGCGCATCTATCCGTTGAGTGGTCGCAATTCCATGACGGTTATCAATGCGGGCGTTTGGGGATACACCCTGGCTCTTCACATCGGCAAGAACCTGCTTCAGAAGCCGGAACTGGCCGAGCATTCACTCGTGTTGTACGATTCCCGTGAGGATATCATTGAGAAGCTTACGGTGGAAGGACGCCACCCCTGGCACTTTCGCGAGGTCCCGCTGCCGCGGTCGGTGCGGCCTGAGGCGGACCTTATCGCAGCAGTAAGCAACACGTCGCTCATACTCATCGTTACTCCGAGCAAGTACTTCCACTCGCTGATCATCAAGATCCTGGAGATCGCGCCCGAAGGGACCCATCTCGTCATCGCGACGAAAGGCTTCATTCCGGAGACCGGACTTTTACCCTGCCAGACCACGCAACTTGAAATGGAGCGGATCGGAAAGCGGCTGCGCATTGCATCCCTTTCAGGCGCAAACCTTGCCCACGAGGTCGTGAGCGGCGGCGCCGGGGTCACCCAGATAGCGTGCGAGGATATCCAGACGTTCAAGCGTTTGCAGACTCTCATTGAGACTCCGCGGTTTCGGGTAGTATACTCCGACGACGTGGTCGGCACCTCCATATCCGCGGCGCTCAAGAATGTCTATGCCATCGGTTTCGGCATACTTGAAGGCTCGGGCAAAGCACCCGAGAATTTCCTTGCGACGTATTCAACGCTGGTCACCGCAGAGATCAGACAGTTCGGCCTCCTTCTCGGCGCCGCGCCGGAAACCTTCGACGCGGAAAGTCAGGTTTGGATCGCCGATCTTCTGGCAACGTGCCGCGGCGGCCGGTCCGCTCGCTTCGGGCGGGACCTTGCCACTATGGATGATAAGCATGGGAAGACCTTCCCCGCGCGGCTGCTCCTCGAACAATATCGGAAAAAGAAGGTGGCAATCGAGGGATTCGAGGCGTGCAGATTCGCGCAGCGCATGGCATCCCAGCGCGGCTTTCACCCTCCGATTCTTGGCGAGATCTACGACATTCTTCACGGCGGAAAGAAGATCGACGTGGACGGTCTCATCGAGAAATGCCTTGATGCCTTGACCCAGAAAGGCGCCTATCCGATCCCGTCGAGAATTCCTCATCGATCCCGGAGAGTCTGAACTCATAGAGCGTATTCGGGTGCCGCGCGACTCGGCACGGTTGCTCGCGTGGAGTGAACTCCGAGAGGAAGGCCATGAGCACTGAAACATCATTGTTTCCGCATACTTCCGTGAAAGAGCTTAAACCGGGTGATACGGTCCTCGACTTCTTTCAGCTTCGGTCGTTGGAAGTGCGGCGAACACGCGCGGGTGACAATTACCTCGATATGGCGCTTGGCGACGCGACCGGCACGATTTCGGCGAAAATGTGGCCGGATGCG
Organism: Desulfomonile sp.; assembly: GCA_020216785.1. Taxonomy (GTDB): domain Bacteria; phylum Desulfobacterota; class Desulfomonilia; order Desulfomonilales; family Desulfomonilaceae; genus JAIWNO01. The sequence goes on along the minus strand of JAIWNO010000139.1, from coordinate 1,259 downwards.
ATTCGGAAATGGGGACGGGAATTTGCCGCGGGCGACTTTGTCAAGATCGAGGGCAAGGTGGAGAGCTATCGTGACAAAGCACAGCTCATCGTGGAGAAAATACGTGCGGTCAGTACGGACGAAGTCCCTGATGTAGGCCGGTTGGTACGGGTGTCTGCCCAAAATCCGGCAGCGTTGTGCGACGAACTCGGGGCAACGGCCGCTGCCCTCCGCCCACCCGACTTGGCGCACTTCGTGTGCACGATGCTTGATCGAAACAGCGAGGCGCTCAAGACTTTTCCGGCCGCGAGAATGGTTCACCACGCGTACGTGGGAGGGCTTATCGAGCACACTGCGTCGGTCGTCCGCAAGGTCGCCGCTGTGGCTGAGCTGGAAAAGGCGATCAACCGGGACCTTGCACTTGCCGGGGCAATCCTTCATGACATCGGAAAACTGAGGGAACTGAATCCCTCCGCTATGGGTCGAACTATCGAAGGCCGACTGATCGGGCATCTCATTCTCGGAGTTGAGATGCTGGTGGCATTGGCCATCGAACAGGGTGTTGTCGATCGCCCCTGGTTCCGCGAATTGGAGCATATTGTCGTTTCACACCACGGCGAGGTAGAATTCGGGTCTCCAATGCGCCCGATGAGCGCGGAGGCTATACTGGTGCACTTTATCGACAACCTGGATTCGCGGCTCAAGATTGTCGAGGAAGCGCTCCAGGCAGCGGAACCTGACGGCTTTTCAGCTTACAATAAATGGTTGGGAGGCAGGGCCTTCGCGGGCTTCGGCGCCTCCGGCGAGGAGACGGAGAATGATTGAGATTCAAGGCAAACTTGCCGAAATGAGACAAAAATCAGTCGAGCTTCGAGGTTATCTTTGACCTGGATTCCAAGCTTACTCGCCTGAAAGAAATCCGACAAACCCAAGAGAACTCCGAATTCTGGAACGACCCCGAAGCAGCGAAGGACGTGCTGAAGGAGGAGAAACAGATCTCCAGCCTTATTCAGGCGTTCCAGGGACTGGACCGGCAGCTTGAAGACACCGAGGTGCTCCTGGAACTCGCGGTGGAGGAGCAGGATCAGGCCGCAATGACAGAAGTCGAGGAGAAGCTTTCGGAGATCGAGGAATACATAAGCAGCCTCGAGATCCAGCGCCTCTTCTCTCAGCCTGAGGACGCGGGCGACGCGATCGTCGAAATCCACGCGGGCGCAGGAGGCACCGAAGCACAAGACTGGGCCGAGATGCTGCTCAGAATGTACCTCCGATGGACCGAG
>JAIWNO010000138.1 GCA_020216785.1 Desulfomonile sp. | reverse complement strand
GAAAAACCCGTCGAGATTCGTCAACAACTCGATGACAGACGGGACCGGCTCCAGGAAGAAGCGCATGTGTCTCAGGACGATTGTGAGAAAAGCATAGTGGAAGAGAATTCCCGCCAGCCACAGCCATTTGGCCGAGGCGAACGTGAGGCGGGGTCCCGGCCTCAATTCGCCTCTGGTATTCCGGAACAAGGACCGGAACAGCAAAACCTCGAGCACCATTCTTCCGATTACACCCCACGTGTTGTGGGGGCAGTCGAAATATGCATTTTTGAACCACGGAAGTGACTTGCCTTGGCCGCCAGTGGTCGGAATGCAGAAGGGCACCGGGATCCGCGCCCACTGGACAATCCGCGCCACGATCCCGATCACGAAGATCGCTGCGGCCAAGTAGGGGATAACCACCCCGAATAGCGACTTCCAACCGATGACCCCCACACCGACGAGGGACAACAACGTCAGGAAGATCACTATGAACAGGGCTGAGAACACTGAAAACCATGCGTTCATATGCCACACCTCGAAGATTTTTGGGCTAAGTTTCTTTCAGCTCCTCGGGCAAAGGCTCGCCTCGGGCTTCCCAGACCTGGCAGGCCCTCTGCACGATCCTGGCAGTCCTTTTCTTGAACTCCCAGGCCCTGAGTTCGTAGACTTTCTCCCTACACTGTGTAAAAATGGAAAAGGCTAGGAGTGCGAGCTTATCGATCCTGCTCTCAAATGTCAAGAAATCTTCAAGAATTCGCTTCTCTCCGATTTCTTTGCCGAGCACCTTCCGGACAATGACCTTCAGGTCGAAAACGAAGCCTACCGCCATCTCCGCGGTAAACTCCTGCACAGCACGGATCCTCAAAATATCGTCCAATGCGCCGCGTACGGCTTCCGTCTCCAGGTCGGCTCCATTGATCAGGCAGTCAAATGCCTCAGACATTCCTCGAAAAATCGTTGACCCCACCGGATTGGAAATGGGGTCTTCCAGCCTCATGAAGAACTTTCGGGCATCGGCCGGGTACGTGTCGACGGTCCGTTCAAACCACTTGGTTACGATGTCGTCCCGGTTTTCCTGTAGAATTTCCTGGAGGCCCATTCAGCCGCCTTTCATATTTAGGAAATCGAGTCGGTGCTTCGCTCCACAGCCGTCCGGAATTAGATTGCCTCTTCGTGATCGTAAGGTCACAGAGTCCCGCCGAGGGCCCGGCCGTCAGCCCACCACATCATCGCCTCGCGTTGACCGGTTCACCCGAGTTTCGGCTCAGCATGCCTCCTTCGGGCATCGACCTGCCCGTCCAACGGGCGATTCCAGATGTTCTTTGCTGCTCGCTGTGTGTTCACCCCAAAGGGGCCGCCGAGACACGCGGAATGGCCGTGATCGACCACGAAATTAAAGAGTTATCGGTACACATGTTCGGGCCGATTGTCAAGGCGAATCTAGCGTTTGTCGCCTAATACCGCTAATTCTCGTTATTCTTCTTTACGGCGGTGACGATCATCTGGTGGCCGTACAGGGTTAATCTGATTGTTTCGTCTACGATCTTCCGAAAGGGAAGCAGAAGCTTGGATCGGACCGGCAGTTCCCGCTCCGGGTGATAAAGCTTCCTTCGCAGGTTGAATGAGCGCGTCCGAATGGAGATCGCGGTAAATCCGACCTGAATCAGGAGACGGCGGATCGTCTCCGGCTCGAACAGCACAATGTGGTCGGCACCATTCAGGTATACCCATTCGGGGCCGTTCACCCACCGGGAAAGCGAGGCAAAATTGGTCGTGGCAAGTGTCAGCAGACCGCCCGGGCGCAACACCCTGTGTATATTGGCTACCGCCCTGGATGGTGAGGCCAAATGCTCGATCACGTCCCACATGCGCACCACGTCAACGCACCCGGGGTCGCACTGGAAGTCCTCGGCAGGTTCCTTGATCACCCGCCCGGGATTCACGGCAGCAAGACGCTCAAGCGCCTGAGAGTTGATCTCCAGCGCCCATGCGTCCCATCCGGCCTTGAGCGCAGCAGCGATGAACCATCCCCTCCCCGCCCCCACCTCCAAAACCCGGTTGAGACGGCGGAAAGGCTCCAACACCGCCACTTCGTGCATAAGACGTTTTTCCTGGGGGGGAGTGAGAAACTCGTCACCCATCGCGCCGGTACCTGAGCGCATTTGAGATTGAGTGTGGTCGGCAAGTCGGGGATTTACGAAAACCAGCCCGCATCTTCGGCAGCGCACGTGCCGGAAGCCTTCCTTCACGAAGAGGAGCGTGTGCTCCTCGCTGCCGCAGAGGTCGCACGCGACCGTGACCATGTTAAGCGGTGAGTTCAACGGCTATAGAGGAACGCTTTCAGGCTATGGCGGCTCCGAAGTTCCGTGATCAGTTCTTAATGCGCGCTTGACCTTGGGCAGCGCCCTCGCCAAGGGCCTCGCGGGCGGCCCTTATGCGCGCTGCGCGGGTTCGCACTATGCTCGCTTCGTTGTTCTTGCCGAGCTTCACATAGACGCTGCAAAGTTGGTCCAGCAGGCCTGCAAGCTTGTGATGATCGGTACCAAGGTTCTCTTCCAGGATGGCAAGGGCCCGTGTGAAGAAGGACTCGGATTCGTGGTACCGCCCATCCTCATAGCAGATCGCTCCGGCGATGGACAAGTTGGCGGCATGGCTGAACCAATCCTGCTGGGGCTGGGCGCGCTGAGCAGCCTCCCGGAACGCGAACACCACAAGGTGCGTCTCGCCGTCGGAGTAAGTCACGGGAAGAACATCGAGCAGGACCCTGATCTCAGAGCCGCCGCGGGACAACAACACGCACTCGACCGCCGGGGGTTCCGGACCCCTGAAGAAGGCCTGCATAGGGTCCGCCTTGACCGTGCCGGACTGGCAGTCCATCAAGATGAGCACTTCCCGAACGTGCTTCCCCAAGGCATCCTCCCGCTTCCAGCCCGTGAGCGTCTCCGCGAGATTATTCACATACTTTACGACGCCATCACCCGTCGCAGCCACCACAGCGCCGCCGAGCACGTTGAGCGCGCTGGAGTACCATTCGGTGACTTCCTTTTCGTGGACATCGCGACCGTGCTTGTAAAGGGACACCTCGATAGTAGTCCGCAACTCCGCGCCGGAAAATGGCTTGATAAGATATCCGAAAGGCTCAGAAAGCTTTGCCCGCTGCAGGGTCTTCTCATCTGCGTGCGCGGTGAGGAACACTACCGGGATATCGTACAATTGACGAATTCTTTGTGCGGCCTCGATTCCGTCGAGATCGCCCGCCAACTGAATGTCCATCAAGACCAAGTCCGGTCGAAGCTCACCGGCCTTTTCGACGGCATCTTCACCCGATCCGGTGGCTGCTGCTACTACGTAGCCCATCGAGGTGAGCTTGGACTGAAGCTCCATCGCCACGACTACTTCGTCTTCGACAACCATAATCTGAGGACCCGGCATTCCGCTCAATCCTCCTTCCCGCCGCCCAATATCCGTGCTTGCGCATACGGGAGCATCACCGAAAACATCGTACCTTTGCGCTCAGCGCTTTCTACAGCGATCTCGCCACCATGGCGGACAATGATCCGAGAGCTGCTGGCCAGGCCCATGCCTGTGCTCTCGGTCCCCTTTGTGGTGAAAAACGGGTCAAAGATACGGGACAGGTTTTCTTTCGCAATTCCCACTCCGTTGTCACGAATGCGCAGCACGACCCGGTCCTTTTCCCGCGAAGTCCGGACATGAATTTCGCCGCCGCCCGGGAGGGCCTCGACCGCGTTCTTCATCAAGCTCAAGACCACGGTAAACAACTCCGCGTGAATGCCGCGCACCATGCAGTCCTCACCAACATCTACCTTCACATCCACTGGGGCGGCGCTCCGTCGAGCGCCCCGACTGAGCCATACTTTACCCATCTCGACTGCCTGACGCACCATAAGCGAGAAGTCGAAAACCGTCTCTTCCGGTGGTCTTCCCAGGCGCAACCCGACAAACGTCTCCAGCCGCCGGACCGCATCCTGCCCCATCTTGGCGCTCTGGAGCACTTGGTCCAAGTATGTTCTCACATCGGAATAGTCGCCTTCTCCCAGCCGGATGGAAGCCATCCGCACGCCGTCGACGGTGAGCTGCAGGAGATTGGTAATGTCGTCCGCGACGCCGCCCACGAGTTCACCGGCAGCTTTGAGAGGCTCTCTGCGGACAAGTACCTCCATCGCGCGGGTTCGTTCCGAGATTTCTTCCAGGAGTCTCGCATTGGCGGCGCGCAGCTCTCCGGTACTCTCGAATACGCGGCGCTCGAGGTCTTCCATCAAAGTCCTGAGCGCCTCCTCGGCGAGGGAATGTTCAACAGCGCGGCCAATTCTATCCGCGATGTCGTTGAGAAGCTGACACTCCTCGGCGAGGAAGGGGCCCACATCGAATTCAGGCCTTTCTTCAAGGTAGCACACTTCCACCATTCCGACCTGAACCCCCGATGCCTCAATAGAGGCGGCCTGCCTCCACGGGGTCCACTTGAAGTTTTTCGTAGCAAATTCCTCGCCGTCAAGCTTCACCCGCGCGCACGCAATGTTCGGGTACTGGAGCGCTGGAGGAATAATATTGAGTATGCGCCGGATCTTCTCTACCAAGGACAAATCATGTCGCTGCAGGAGGTCCGATACGCCGTAGAGGCATCGCAACTCCCTGACACGCTCGGTCAGCTGCCTTGTGCGCTTGCGCAGCTCCTCTTCCATCAGCTTCCGCTCGGTGTCGTCGGTGAAGATCGTGACAATTTCACCTGAGGGAAGCTTATACACGAAATGCTCGCGCCACTCATCCACGCACTCCTCCCCGAACGTGTGCGCTGTATGGCGATCCGCGGCCCCTGTTCGCCACACCTTCTGGAACACTGCAAACAGCCCGGACTCCTTAACATGCGGGATCACTTTCAGCACACTGCCTCCGAGGATATCGGTTCGCTGGAGACCATATATCTCTTCCGCAGCTTTGTTGCAGTCGATCAGGATGAAATCCGTGCCCCGGCGCGCGACGGCGAGAATGAATACCCCGTTGCTCATATTGTCAAACAGCGCGCGATACCGGGTCGTTCCCTCCAACATAACTTCTTCGGCCCTACGGGCCTCAGTCATGTCCAGCATAATGCCTTGACGGTAGGCCGGCACTCCGCTCTGCTGCCGGACTATCACCGCCTCGTCGCGAAACCAGACAATTGCACCGCTGCGGGCGATCATACGGTACTCTGATACGAAGCGGTCGCCGGTTGAGCGGCATCGTGCGACTTCGCCGATAACCCGGTCGCGATCCTCCGGATGCAGCATGGTCCACCACAGATCCGGAGAGGCACTGAAATCGTCTTGTGAGACCCCGAGAACGACCTGCACTTGGGGGCTCATATAGAGGATTGTGCTTTTCTCATTGAGCGCAGCGACGTAGGTGATCGCGGGTATGTGCTCCACCAGCGCTCTGAACCGCTTCTCGCTCTGTTTGAGGTGCTCCTCGGCTCGCTTGCGCTCGGTGATGTCGAAGCAGACGTTATAAAGAAAGGTTTTTCCTCTCAGCGTCATCGGCCCGGCGCAAACCTGAACATCGCGAACAGTGCCGTCTGCAAGGCGATGCTGGGAATGGTAAGACCTGCGTCCTTCGGACTTGGCGCGAGCAAGTTGCTCCGACTCCCGCTCAACCGACAGAGCGTGGATCTGGGTGACCTTCATGCGCGCAAGTTCCTCGCGGCGATAGCCATAGAACTCGGCTGCGCCCGGATTCGCACCAACAATCCTCCCCGTATCCGGATCGATCAGGAGAATTACCGCGTGGCTTGTCTCAAAGAGGGCCCCAAAGAGAATCCGTCCCTCGTCCACGTCATGATCGGTTCTTGTTCCGGCATAGAGCACGCGCTCTCGCGAGGCGAGACGCCCACGGAGTCGATCCAGCTCTTCGATGAGCTGCTCCTTGGTCTTGTCCTCGTCCCTCATTCCAGAGGTTTCCTTGATGGATGAAGCCGTTATATTATCATATCACAACGGCCGGACTCCTGTCAGGGCTTACGCTGCACCCGTAAGCGGCTTGTTCCTCGCAGCGAAAAACCCGATTTTCCGAATGAGCCGACATCACAACTCATACCGATGCGTCGTCGAGACGGTAACACGGCCGCTGTAGCGCACACGCGCGGGCGCCCGGAAGCCGGGTCAACACATGGAGACCGTCTCAAAACTCGGGAGAAGTGGAAAATCGTAGTATGATCGAGTCTGGGACCCGTCTTTGTCACCCTCACCCCGGCCATCTCCCAGTGGGAGAGGGTTAGGGGTATTCTTGCTACTACAGCAGCTTTTGTACTGATTCTGAGACAGTCCCCATGGGTCGCCCCTTACCGGACGTCGTTAATGTTATGTTTTTGAAAGCGCATTGGCATCAGCTCCCACGAGAGCACTCCCGCGCATTGCCCCATTACTCGGGATAGATCTCTCGAGTATTCTCCCGGTGGTCCACAATATAAATAAGCTTTCCTTTCTCCTTTAATTCTTCCTTCAAACCGGGCAGATTTTCCCGGTCGATGTTGAACACACGAACATAAAGGTACCGGTAGCCGGGAGGAGCATTCTCATAGGGACAAACGATACTGACCAGACGTGCATGACGGCGGCGAAGGGTGTCGACCACCTGCTGAATGGAACCAGGTTTGTCTTCGATGAGAAAGCCGAACTGTATACCTTTACGCACCAGCCCGCTGAGAGAAACCATCGCTTTGAAGAGGTCGTCTTTGGTGATCACACCGACCAGGGCATCGTCGTTGTCGAGCACCGGGCAGCCGGACACCTTATGCCTCAAAAGAATCGCTGCAGCTTCTTCGAGTGTGTAATCGGGCCTGACCGTCAGGGGGGCGCGGGTCATGATCGACCCCACGTGAACATTTGACAGATGATAAACTATATGAGGGATGTCGGGAAGCGATGTGTCGATCGGCGCCGCTCGCCTCAGGTCTTCCTCTGTCACGACACCGACGAGTTTGCCGTCTTCAAGGACGGGCACAATGCCCAGCTTGTGGTCCATCATAAGGACGACAAGTCGGTGTACTGTGTCGTTCACGTCAACTGCCGCGACATCATCGGTCATCCAATCCTTCACGAGCATCGGCACACCATCCCGCGTCCCGTTTCGCCACGGCCGCCCATGCAAAGGTAACATAACCACAATACCACATCGAGAGCTGTTGCGGTATTCCTTAGTGCGTAATTTCGAAGGGCTTGGTACCCTTGATGGATAGGGCGAATCGTGGTAGTCATTCGCCGACTCGAAACGTAAGGTGAGGTCACGAAGTGGAGCTGAAAGCTATTGCAGATTTTCTCTTTGAAGTCGGAATGCTCAAACGCACTCCTCGGTCGGGATTCCAATTCCTGGGGACCGGTCGGGAGACGGTCGCCGAACATAGCCTACGATGCGCAATAATAGGGTACGTGCTGGCGAAAATGTCCGCCCTGCCTACGGAAAGAGTGGTGCTGATGTGCCTGTTCCACGATCTGGTGGAAGCTCGAACCGGCGACCTGAACTACGTGAACAAGAAATATGTCCGCGCGGACGAGGAAGCGGCCATGCGCGACATGACGGACAACCTTCCCTTCGGCAGTGAAATTCGCAACCTTACGGCGGAGTTTCAGGAGAGATCGACGCCTGAAGCGGACCTTGCCCACGACGCAGATCAAATCGAAATGATCCTCCAACTCAAGGAACTTGGCGACCTCGGCAATCGCTATGCCAAGGACTGGATCATGACGGCTATGAAGCGCCTTCGGACCGAGTGCGGAAAATACCTTGCCCGGAGCATACTCAATACGGATTTCTCCGCGTGGTGGTTCAAGGAAAAGGATGACGAATGGTGGGTGGAGGGCGATAGAATGCTCCACAGTGACAAGTGACCCCGGCCGCGAGGTGTCGGACTATGCGTGCCCACTCCGAAATAAAGGAATCTCGGCATCTTCTGAAAAAGATCCTTCCGGCCGCGGCTTTTGCGGTAGCGGTTTGTTGGCAGTGCGCCGCTATTGCACAGGCTCAAGAAGTCGTGCGGCCCGGTATGGAGCGCGGAGAGGCCCCGTCAGCCCCCCCCGCCGGGATCGATCGAGGCCGCTTGGTCGCCCAAAAGGAGCCCGACTCACGCACTCGATACCGCTGGCTCTTCGGCAACCAGCCCGCTGAACCAGGTCAAGCGCCGCAGGACACTTCCATTCTTGAGGAGTTTGATAGAGAGCTTAAACAGGCACGCAGGCTGTACCTCGCCGGCCAGGTCGAGCAGGCCGTGCTCAAGTATCGCAGCGCCATCGACCGAATTGAAGCGCTTGTGGACGCAGTCCCGCCGGGCCATCCACTCCTCAACGAGATGGACGAGCGCTTTCAAGTCTTCGACGAGGTCGTGGGAAAACTCCTCGGTCCAGTCCACGCGGAACCCAAGGAGGACACTGCAGGGCAGCTGTTCTACCTTCTGGAGAAGCGCAGGATCTGCAAACGACACCTCGCTCTGAAAAGGGCTGAGATTCCGGCATACTTTGACGTGCCCCGCGATCTGGTCTCTGAGGAGGCCCGTGTACTGAAAGAACTCGGAGAAATCGCCAAACAGGGGACTCCTGCCGGCGACCGAGCGGGAGCGGATGCACTCAAGGCTCGGCTTGCAAAGATTCGCGAAGCCCTTCAGCAGAGTTCTTCCCGCCTTACGCATCTGAGGAGCGGTGTTCCTGTGCCGCTTACCGAAGTACGCCGGGACCTCCTGCGAAAAGACGAAATGATTCTGGATTTCACATTCTTCCGTGATCGCATGGTCGTCGGGGTGATCGCCACGGAGAGCGCGGTCTACCATCAGGTCCCTGTCAATGCGCCCGAACTCGACAAAGGGGTGTTCAACCTTCAAGAGAAGCTGAGGGAGTTCACATCAGGCGGCCAATCGAGCTTCATGGGCCACGCGTGGCGCGAGCCTTCGCGCCGCGTGTACCGTGCCCTGTTCGGCAATCTGCCCCCCCTTCCCGACGACAAGCAGGTCGTTTTCGTGATTCCCGAGCGCTCGCTGTGGTACCTGCCGCTGTCGGTACTCCTGGACACCGAAGACCGTCCTTTCGGTAGAGACCGACTCGTATCGCTCATCCCTTCGGTGGATATGCTCAAGTTCATCCGGTCCGTGCCGCGCCGGACGGTTAGTCCCGGGAAGACCCCGGGGTTGCTTCTCGTCGAGTCGCTCCCCTGGGTTTCGGAGGAAGACGCCAAAAAGGCCGCAGCTCGTGCAGCGAACAAGAAGAAAAAAACGCGGAAGACATCGGAAGAGGAACGTATTGAGGAACTGATCATCTCCAGCCCGGTGTATCCCAAGCCCTCCCAGGTGGTGCTCAAGATCCAGAAATTGTTCTCGAAATTCGACGTCTTCGTAGGGCCCTCCGCCACAGCGGAGCGTCTGACACAGTACCGGGATTCGTTGAAGGCCCTTGCCGTCCTTGCATTGCCCTGTGCGGTGACGGATTCGGTGAGGCCGGACCATCAGCCCACAGTATTCTTTTCGCCCGACAAGAACGGTAGGCGGCGATTCCCTGTGAAAGAGCTTTTCGACGCGCCGATCGCCAGCAAGCTCATGCTGTTTCCAACATGCTGGTTCGACGTCCCGGACAAGGAAGCGCCGATCGGCGAAGGCCCCCTTCTTCTGACTGTCGCCATGCTCTACGGTGGGACGCCCCTGGCGATGATAAACTATTCCAACCCGGACTGGGGCAACGACGACCATTACATCGAGACCGTCGCAAAGAAGATCGCCAAAGGTGAGCCCGCGAGTCGCGCCCTCGCGGAGTACGCCCGGACCCTGCCGAGCGGACTGGATTCCTCGTTCAGTGGACGGCCGCCGGCATGGTCAGGATGGGTTATCGTGGGAGACGCGGGCCAGACGGACGCGGCGCCCAAAGTAACGTCGGAGAATGAGGAGTGAGACTCCGGACAGCGGCTGCCGCCAGCCTCCGCTGTGAGGAAAGACCTTAAGCGGCGGGCATTTTGTGGGCGAGCCGGGAGATCGTCCGGGCAGCGGCGTTCC
>JAIWNO010000137.1 GCA_020216785.1 Desulfomonile sp. | reverse complement strand
GATGATAGATTCCTTTGGTGACGCCCTTCTGCAGCAGCGATGACGCCTCGCGAAAGAGCTGCTGAGCGCTTTGGTCCTTGGAAGCCACAGCGAGGAGATATTTCTTGACGACAGTCTTCACCTTTGATCTGAAGGACATGTTCCTCAAGCGGCGTTTCTCGGTTTGGCGAATTCTCTTGAGGGCCGAGGGATGATTGGCCATGAATGACTCCTGATCGCTCGATTCGTATGTAGAGATCGCGCGGGAGGCCCGCGATTGAATCGACTCCACATAAAAGAAAATATATGACAGTACACTCGGACGAAAGTCAACCAATTTCACCCATCGACCCTCACCGAACACGCTCCGAAGAACGCGCCGTTACCCGAGCCGCCGGCGTTGTCGGCTTCTGGACCACTCTCAGCCGCATTCTTGGCTTCGTGCGGGACATGGTTATCGCAATCTTCATGGGCGCCGGTCTCGGAGCGGATGCTTTCTTTGTCGCCTTCCGAATCCCAAACCTGCTGCGGCGGCTCTTCGCTGAGGGTGCGCTGTCTGCGGCATTTGTGCCGACGTTCGTGGAGGTCCTTCAGAAGGATGGCCGGGGCAAGGCTGAACAACTCGCCCGAGTGACATCCACCGCCGCGACGATCGCGCTTGCAATCGTGACCATTCTGGGGATTGCGTTCAGCCCGTGGCTTGTGAAGATCATCGCGCCGGGCTTCACTGAGAGCCCTGAGAAGTTCTCTCTTACGGTCGCTCTCAACCGGATCATGTTTCCGTATATTTTCTTCATCTCGTTGGTAGCCCTCGCATCGGGGGTCCTCAACGCAGTGGGGTACTTCGGCGCTCCGGCTGCTTCGCCTATCGTACTGAACCTGTCCATGATTTTCAGCGTCGCTTTGTGCTGCTCGCTCTTCGGGATAGGGCCGGCCCACGCGCTCTCGTGGGGGGTCTTTATTGCCGGAGTGCTTCAGCTGGCGCTTCAAGTCCCATTTATGGAAAAGGCGCGCATACGGCTGAGACCCGATTTCTCCTTCGGCAATCCCGCGCTCAAACGAATTGGGAGGCTCTTCGTGCCGGCTGCATTCAGCGGCGCGGTCTATCAGGTCAATGTGGTCGTGGGGACAATCCTTGCCTCAATGCTCCCAGTGGGCAGCGTGTCGTGGCTCTATTACGCGGATCGCCTGGTTGAGCTTCCTCTTGGCGTGTTCGCTATTCCTCTGGGCACAGCGGTACTCCCGTCAATGTCGCGGCTGGCGGGAACCGAGGACATGGAAGGATTCAAGCGGTCGCTCTCGTATGCGCTGCGGCTTACCGCTTTCTTCATCATCCCCGCGTCGGTAGGGCTGATCCTGCTTCGAGAGCCGATCATCGCGCTCCTTTTCCAGCGAGGCCAGTTTACTCACGGGGACACGCAACAGACCGCGGATGCACTGCTTTGGTACACGGCGGGACTCTGGGCGTTCTCGGGGCTCAAGATAGCTACGCAGAGTTTTTTCTCCCTCAAGGACACTTCGACGCCACTGTGGATCTCCATTGCGGCAGTGGCGGTGAACCTCATCGGGGGACTGCTCCTGATGAGGCCGATGAGACACGGAGGTCTCGCGCTGGCCACATCTCTGGCTGCGGCTTTCAACGTATGCACTTTGTACCTCATTTTAGCGCGCCGGCTTGGCGGCAATCCCGCGCCGGACTTTCTGCCCTCTACGATGCGGATAAGCGCCGCATCGGCAATCATGGGGCTTTTCCTCGTTTGGGCGCGAGGCTTGGCTGATTGGGGTCTCGGTCTGACTGCCCACACCGGTTTGATTCTCGTTGTGTGCGTTGGCGGCGGGACCCTTCTTTTCGCTCTGGCAGCCTATGTGCTGCGGTGTCCCGAGCTTCGGGGACTGCTGGCACTGCTCAAAGGCAGGACCGGACCGTCCCGAGGAATTGTTCATTGAGTTTCCGCATATGATGCGATAGAGATTGACGAGAATATGCCCTGTGATGTATGCAATTGTCATTAGTTCCGTTGTATCCTGTCCAACTCCGGTGGGGGGCGACTGGGCCGGTATACGATTTGTGAAACCGGCCGGCTGGGGGAGTTCCGCGAAGAACAGCCCCGCCTGTGAGTGATCTCGGCGTTCGGCAGGCGGAAGGAGTGGACAGGGGCCTCGTCAATCGACCACGCAATATGCTGTCCTGTGGCCACTTGCAGCGACATCATGGATTTGCGAGCGAGGGGAGGAGAGGAGCGTTGATCTTTTTTGGATCGCCTTCGGTCGATAACGCTCAAGCTCAGGCCTCTCCGCCTCCCCCGGTGCGGCTGAAGGTCGCCCATGTGCAGCAGCTTTTCGCTCAGGCTTGGACGGGGTCTATCGGCGCGCTTGTGAGCGCGGTGATCCTGGTCCTTGCACTTCGCAATGCGGTCCCGTCGTCCCGGTTGATTCTGTGGCTCCTCGCCTACGCCGCGCTTCAAGTGCCGCGGTATGTGCTTATCCTCCGCTTCAAGAGGAATCCTCCAAGCGGAGAAGCGGTCCTGTCCTGGGGCAGGCAATTCTCCCTGTACACCATCGCAACGGGGCTTGTCTGGGGCGCCACCGGGATGGTTTTGTTTCCCGAGCACTCCACTTCGCACCAATTCATCCTGGCAATCTTTATAGGCGGTATTGCAGCCGCAGGGGCAGTGTCGTACTCACCGCTCACGGAATGCTATCTGCCGACTCTCCTCGCGATCCTCCTGCCCTTCGGGGCCTCTTATCTATTCCGAGGCGACGAAGTCTGCGTTACCATCGGCGCAGTGACGATGCTGTTTGCAATTGTGCTGATCCTGACAGGGCGCCAGATGCATCAGGCGAATTCAGTTGCGCTCATGTCCGCATTTGAAAAGAGCGACCTGGTTGCCTCGCTGCTGAATGAAAAGGCCAAAGTTGAGAGCCTCAACCGCATCCTGCGAGCTGAAATCGAGGAACGCACACGTGCCGAGAATCGCTACACCCGCCTGGTAAATACCATAAATGAAGGCATCAGCATGCAAGACGAAAAGGGTGTAATGATATACGTCAATGACCAGTTCTGCCGCATGATAGGACGCCCGGCCAAGGACGTGGTGGGCCGTAGACTGGCCGAATTCATTGACGAAAATGAAGAGGGCCTCCTCCAGGACCAGTGGTATGGCGACAAGCGTAGTGAGCCCGGCCGGTACACGATACACCTTCTCCACAAGAACGGGTCCAGTGTGCCCACATTAATGTCCAGCGTTCCCGTTTTCAACAGCGATGACGGCTTCACGGGCACTTTTACCGTCATGACCGACATAACCGAGCTCAAACGCACCGAAACACGGCTCAAGCAGACGATCTCAGAAAAGGAAGTCTTGCTCCGGGAAATTCATCACCGGGTAAAGAACAACTTGGCGATCATAAGCAGTCTACTGAGACTTCAGGCGAGGTACGCTACAGAGGAAGCCCACCGTCATGTGCTGGAAGATGCGCGGGCACGCATCCTGTCAATGGCTTTGGCACACGACAAGCTCTCCGCCTCTCAGTCAAGCACCGGCGTGCATATGGACGAGTATATGAACGGCCTCATCAAGGACATCGTATGCTCAATGGACCATACAGGCGGAACCATCAAGGTGCACACGGATATTCAGAGGGTTTTCCTTGGTCTTGAATACGCAATTCCTGTCGGCTTCATCGTGACGGAGCTTATTTCGAACGCGATGAAGCACGCATTTCCGGAAGGGACCGACGGCACGCTACGGGTTGTCTTCGGCCCTTGTGGGGCCGATCGGTACCAATTGACCGTCGGCGACGACGGCATAGGACTTCCGGAGAACGGCGATCTCACCGACCGCAGCTCTCTCGGAATGAAGCTGGTAAAGATGTTCGTGGCCCAGTTGAGCGCTGAGATGCAAATCGACCGGGGACGCGGCACGGAATTCCGGATTGCTTTCTCGACAGATCATACCCCCTTGTTGCCGCGGCCATAACCGGTTCGCTCAAGAGCTTGTCCTTCTCCGAACCCCATTTTGTTGACTTTCGCTCTCCAGCGTATCAGCTCGATTCGCGGGGCATGGCACAATGTCCGGGCAGCTTCACCAATTCCTTACCGTGATCTCACGGAACTTTCAGCTTCTCCAGGAATCATAGAAGGCACAGCAACCAAGCGCGGATGCTCGACTTGTCGATGCCACGATTGGACGGCCCCCAGCCGGGACAGTTGCCGATCCGTCCCAGGCATTGCGGCTCAGGGGTTGACAAGCCACCCCTGAGAGGGTTACAACCGCCCGCTCGTGGCAGACGGTGCAGCGAAGCTTCTGCACGGAAGTTGCCTGCTGCCGGTGTGCGTATCAAGGGAAAGGCCGGTGGCATGCCTGATGAGGCAGATACCCGGACGCGCACCAAGGTAGGGAGGAGGATGCAATGCAAGTATATACGGCTGAATCGAATCAGGAAACCGCCTCTTCGAGGATCTTTGACATCAGCGGCCACTGGTTCGATCCGGAGATCGCCGATGAGGTGTGGCAGGAGATCGAAGAGCATAAGTGGTTTCTTTCGGAGCGAGTCGGCAGAGACGTGGGAATCAAGGTCGCCTGCATCGACTTCATTGAGAACATCGACTCGATCAGGCGCGAGCGAACCGACACCGAGCGGGTGCGGATACTGCAGGAACTCGGCGCCAAAATGGCCGATCCGGGCATTTGGGGCACCATTTCCGATTCCCAGCCGCCGAAACAGATTGTGGAAAAGCGGATTCTCCTTCCCCTCGTGGAAAGCGAGCTTGCCACCAAACACGGAGTGACGCCGCCCCGAACGATCATCTTCTTCGGCCCGCCAGGTACGGGTAAGACTCACTTCGTGCGAGCAATCGCAGGAGTGCTCCGTTGGTGGTTCATCGAGATCAGCCCCAGCTCGCTTACGGAGAACGGTGAGGATCGTCTCGGCGCCAACCTCAAACGGATCATGGAGAAGGTGCGGGGACTCGACGAGGCGGTGATTTTCATCGATGAGTTCGAGGAGATCGCTGGGAGTCGAGAGCATGCCTCACGGCTCGACAAGTCGATCACCAACGAATTCCTCAAACAGGTGCCGCTGATCAAGCGTGCGACAGGAAAATTGCTCCTGGTCTGCGCGACCAACTACATCCACCAATTGGACGCCGCACTGCTCCGCCCCGGTCGTTTCGACTGCATCATTCCGGTCGGAGGGCTTGACCATGCGGGTAGGCGCACGGTCTTTGAGCACTACTTGGCGAAAACCAACTTCGGAGACGTTGATGTCGACGCGGTCGTCTCGCTCATGCCGATGTTCACTCCGGCCGACATGGAGTTTCTGTTCCAGAAAGTGACCCATACAGCGTTCGAGAAAGAATACTATCAGGGATCGGACTATCGAATCACGACGGCCGATTTCCTCGAGGCGCTCCAAGACATGAAGCCGACGCTCACAGAGGAGGTGCTGGCGGAATTTCACGAAGACTGCGAACGTTACACGCGGTTTTGACGGAGCGCTGTCGGCAGGTCGCCCCTACGAAGAAGATCGCCAAATGCCCGGCAATGCGTCCCTCTCGTCATTGGCCCCCACTTTACCTTATTGCGTGTTCTTCTGTGTAGCGGTCTTTTGTTCCAGTTCCTTTTGTGCCTGAAGGTAGAGTTGGCGGATTTCTTCGATGATTTCGTCGGAAAGGATGGTTCTTTTCGGAGGATCGGGAGGAGGTTGATTCATTTGGTGGCTGAGCCACTGGTTGGGCAGAGGGCGGGAGTCGGCAGGCGCAGCCTGGGCAAACACCGGTGAGTCGGCTGCGCTCACCGTGAACAGAACCAGGAATATGATTCCAAGCATGGATTTCATACAGTTCTTCCGGTTATATGGCTCAATCCGGCTCAACCATCCTGTCGTGTGTCCCGACAGGCTGTCGCCTCGCGCTGGGGACATTATCACAAAGCTCCGATCAATTCAACGCGGAACTCGATTTCGCCCCGTCACGGCTGCCCCTGGATTACCTGGAACCCGTCCTCGATGAGCATCTTTCGGATGCCGGTCACGTGCGGAGATCCCACGAACGCGGCCGCGTTACCTTCCTCCAGGTACGCTCTCATACGTTCATACAGGGTCCTGTCTCGATGCTCAATGACCTGCGGGTTGCGTGTGGGAAAACGGTAGGGGTTGCGTGCGATTTTGTCCAAGTCCCCAGAAAGATACCACTTCATGAAATCACGAGTATATGAGGACCATCGATCCACTCGTCGGAGGAAATCCACAATATCCTCGCGGGAGAGTGTCTCCAATACCTTGATCTGCTCTTCGATCGTCTCGAGGGGCACTACCTGCACGCCAAGACTGCGGGCGAGATTGTATGCTTCCAGATCGACCGAGTGTCGCCACCCGCGTCGTTCCAGGAATTGCGAATAGAGTGTAAAAAAGGCCATCCACGGCTTCATACTCTTCGTCAACTCGGAGACCGGATGTCCGGTCTGGACGACCACAAGGTGCAGGCCCACGGAAGACCTGGCTCGTTCCAAATCCAAGGCTCGAGCGATCGCATCGAGAGTGCTCCGGTCCAACTCAGACAAAAGTCTGTCTTCATCCGCAACCTGCGTGCCTGCCTGAACGACCTGGTCCATGCTCTTTGCATCGAGCGGTCCCTCGAACAAGGCGACGCGGGAGTCCCGGAGCAGCCGTACAAGCGAGCCTCGAAAGCTATACGGAGAAAAATGCGCAGTTCCGACCAGGAATGACCGAGCGGGGCCCTTCTCAACCCGCCAAGCCATTCGCAAGGGTCGCTCTTTCAATCGTCTCAGAAACATCTCTACGGGTCCGCTGTGAAACAGGGAAGTTCGGTGGTTATCTCCATGCAAGCCAGCCGGCGAGCGCGTTGCGCAACGACGGCTTTCGCACCGCGAGACGACACATCTCATAGGGGATCGCAGGGACGCCGCCCCATTTCTCTTTGAAACGCCGTACGCCTTCGTTGACCCCCAGTCCAAGATGGATATAGGTCTTCCCGGCCTCGCGGCTGGCCTTAATCATCTCGTGGAAACATAAATCCGACGCGCCCGGTATATAGTTTCGCCGAGAGCGGCATCCAATAACATATGTGGAGAAATCGCGCGCGGTCAGGTCCACCACGTAAAATGCAGCCAGTAATCCGTCCCTGCCCCGGACATTCACAACGAGGGCCCCTTCGCATCGGCCCACATATTCCCACATGCGAAACAGGAGCGTCTTTACGCGGTCCGGTGGATTGACGCGCTCGACGAATTCCTCCGCCAAAGCCCGATGAGCGGAATCCAGGCCCGTGCTTCGCTCGACGAATCCTAAGCGCATCGCCTTGGCGACCGACCGACGCGCAGGGTCCCCAATCTGGAGCCGGTCGAGATTGAGCGTATAGTACACGTCGCTCTCTCGCTCGCTGCACCCTTGGCCGATGTGACCCGGCAGCTCGGGCGCAACGATCGCGATCTCGCACGGACGAAAGATTTCGACAACACGGTGCAGGAGCCGCTCGAGCTTATCGGCACGAAACCCGCCCCCCAGGGGATAACCAACGACGATTACCAGGTCCCCCACGCGGCAGCAGAAGTAGTCATCCACAAGGAACGGCTCTCCACCCGAAACCAGCGTCATCAGATTTACAAGGTGTTCGGGGACATACGCGCGGGCGAGTGTGTCGCGTTCCTGCTCCTCGGTAATCATAGCAAAGCAATTGTACCCGCGTTGAGCAAATGCGTCGATAGGCGTCCGGCACTCAGCGGGCTATCCGCAGTGATTTCAGTGAGAGCGTGGGTACACCTGCCCTCATGAAATACTCATCCGCGGCTCGTATTGATCTAACCGTGGCAGCGCTATGAGCTTGAATACGGAGCGCACGATCGAAACGGGGATACGCCGGCACGTGCGGGACCTCTTTCAGCGAGGAGCATATGGAGGCATTCAGTCTCAACAGCAGATTGTTAAAGGACATTCTTCAGCACGCCAAACCGCTCGGACATAATGAGCGGCCGCGCAACCTGAATCTCGGTTTCGGATTCATTTACTACGGTGCGGTTCGGGCCTTGCGGCCGCGACACACGCTGGTCATCGGTTCCGGATACGGCTTCAGCGTCGTGTGCCTTGCCCTGGGGCTCAAGGACAACGAGGCGGGACGGCTGTCGTTTGTAGATCCATCCTATTCCGTGTTCACGGACGGTCCGCTCAAGACGCTTGGCGGACGCAATCAGTGGGACGACCCGCAGTCGGTTGGCGGACATTTCCGCCGATTCGGCCTCGACGAGGTGGTAACACACTACAAGATGACCAGCGAACAGCTCTTCGAGAAGTATGACGAGCTTAATCTGCCGACGATCGACATGGCGTTCATTGACGGCAACCACGCTTACAAACATGTGAAGTTCGATTTTCAACATGTGGTGCAGCGATCACGGCGAAACACCTACATCTTTCTCCATGATTCAAATGCCTACATCAGGGAGGCGCTGCATCATGCGGGAGTGAAGCGATGGATTCGCATCCTCAAGAAAGAGGACAAGGCCTTCGAGGTCATCAATTTTCCGTTTTCTTCCGGCGTCGCGTTGGTCAGGGTGGTCGAGCCCGCGGGTTGGAAGGAAATCGCACAGTGATTGTCGTCGTTGCCCTGGTCGCGGCGGCTGCGGCTTCGTTTCTCTTTTGGCGCTACGTATGGTTTTTCAGGAACCCGGATCGGATCGTCCCCCCCGGAGAAGGAATTGTCAGTCCGGCCGACGGCACCGTAGTGTACGTGAAATACGTAAGCCCCGGCGAAGAAATTATGGTCATCAAGCAGGGAATCGTTGCGAAAATAGAAGATATCGTGAAGTCGGAGCTATCTTCACCGAAACTCCTTATCGGGACTTTCATGAGCCCGTTTGACGTCCACTACAACCGCTCTCCCATCCAAGGCCGCATCCAGGCGATTAACCACTATCCTTCCCACGGCGGCAACCTCGCGATGAGCTGGATGCACCTGAGAACGCTCCTGCGACTTGAGCCCTACTACAAGAGCAGCATGCACCTGCTTCAAAACGAGCGTACCGTCACGCGCATCGCGGGCAGGTTTCATGGTGAAGAGATTTCCTGCTACGTGGTCCAGATCGGCGGCGGCCACGTCAACGGCATCGACAGTTATTTCCCCGTAGGGACCCACATCCGGAAAGGCGAGGTGTTCGGGATGATCCGGGTGGGCTCGCAGGTTGACCTGATCCTTCCGCGACTGCCGAACATGCACGTCAAAGTCCGGCCGGGAGACACAGTGCGTGCCGGCGAGTCCATTCTCGTCGAATGAAACCGATGCATTACCGGACAAAAGGTGAATTGAAATGAAAGCAGACCTACACGTCCACTCGAAGTTCTCCCGCAGACCGGCCGAGTGGATACTCCAGAAACTCGGATCACCGGAGAGCTTTACGGAGCCGAAAAGTCTTTACCGCATTGCCAAACAGCGCGGCATGTCGCTGGTAACCATCACCGACCACAACGCGATCGACGGCTGCCTCGAAATCTCCGATCTGCCGGATACCTTCGTAAGCGAAGAGGTTACGACCTACTTCCCTGAGGACGGCTGCAAGCTTCACGTCCTGGTTTACGACATCGACGAGGAGCGTCACAGAGAAATCCAGCGTATTCGAGAGAATGTGTATGACCTTACCGGATACCTCGTTCGAGAAAAGGTACACCATGTCCTCGCCCACCCGCTCTACTCGGTGAACAACCGGCTCACCGTCGAACACGTGGAGAAGACCCTCCTCTTGTTTCGCAACTTTGAGTTGAACGGCGCGCGAAGCACAGCGCAAAACAAGTGCCTGCATGTTGTTCTCAGCAGTCTGACGCCCCGGATCATCGAGACGCTCGCAAACAAGCACGGGTTCGAGCCGAGACATCCCGAACCGTGGATAAAAAACGTCACCGGCGGCTCGGACGACCACAGTTCGCTCACGATCGGACGCAGGTACACGGTTACACCCGGCGCGGGCAACCTCGCTGAGTTCCTAGCAGGAATCGAGCAGGGACAATCCCT
>JAIWNO010000136.1 GCA_020216785.1 Desulfomonile sp. | reverse complement strand
GGTGATGGGGCCTGAATCGACCCCAAAGACGCTTGCGCACAATATCTACAGCATCGCGTATCAGTTCTACGGCAGAAAATTCAACCTGGAACGCTATGAGTCCGGCGACGTGATCTTCAGCTTTCTCAGCCGGTTTCTCCACGCTGAAAACGGCTCGAATCCGACGCTGCGGGCGCGGCTGAGCTTCTACTGGAACCAACGCGTGCGGCGGCGGGATGCGAACAACGGCAATGGGAGCGTTTTGAGCGTTCTTAGGGAAGAGGCGCATCGTCTTATCTGGGATGACCCGCGTCTCGCCGCGATCTTGCACAACGGCAAGAGGGACCGTGCCAACCTGGACGAGAAGTGGTTCGACTTTGTCAACAGCGTTTCGGACAAGGTGCTGTGCCACTTCGCAGACCACATCATCGACAGCGTCGCCGGAGCACATTTCCTCAACCTTTTCGATTCGCTCGGATCAGCTGGAGCGCTTTACGCGATACTCGCACCCTATTTCGTGTCGTATTCGCTCTTTTCCAGGGATCGCCAGTTCACGCAAAGCGTGCTGGAGCGACTCGGGCACTCCGCTGCCGCAAGCCGTGACCGACGGGTTAACATTGCTCACTTCACCGACACCTTGTACGAGGTGAACGGCGTCGCAGGCACTCTAAAGAAGCAGATCGAGGCGGCCCACAAGTATGGCAAGAGTTACACGGTCATTACCTGTAACGCGGAAGATCGGGCGGATAGTCACGGCATTCGCAACTTCAAGCCTATTAGTGCATATGAACTCGCTGTCTATCCGGAACAGAAGCTGTTCTACCCGCCGTTTTTGGAGATGCTGGACTATTGTTACCAGGAGCGGTTCACCCATATCCACTCCGCGACGCCCGGGCCGCTGGGACTTGCTGCACTCGCAATTGCACGAATTCTCAGGCTTCCAATCGTGGGGACCTATCACACTGCACTGCCGCAGTACGCTCAGTACCTCACGGATGACGCCTCAGTCGCTGAAATTGTATGGAAATACGTAATCTGGTACTACGAGCAGATGGACCTGATCTACGTGCCGTCGGCAAGCACAGCGGCAGAGCTTATCTCCAAGGGGATTTCCGAGTCGAAGGTCAAACTCTTTCCGAGGGGCGTGGACACGAGCCTGTTCAATCCTGCCCGTCGGAACGGGTGCTTTTCGGAGTACGGTGTAGAAGCCGGTAAAATTACAATTTTGTACGTCGGCCGCGTCTCGAAAGAAAAGAACCTGGAGCTGCTCGTCCGAGCCTTTAGCAAGCTGTCGCATTCCACGAAGAATGTTTGCCTCGTGGTCGTGGGCGATGGCCCGTATCTCAACGAGATGCGCCGGGCGCTCGAAGGTACTCCTGCTGTCTTCACCGGTTACCTCGAGGGCGAGGCCCTCGCGTCAGTGTACGCGTCAGCGGACCTATTCGTGTTTCCCAGCACCACCGACACGTTCGGCAACGTGGTGCTCGAAGCGCAGGCTTCCGGGATACCGGTCATTGTCACGGACAGCGGAGGTCCGCAGGAGAATATTATCCCCGGCAAAACC
Source organism: Desulfomonile sp. (assembly GCA_020216785.1). Classification (GTDB taxonomy): domain Bacteria; phylum Desulfobacterota; class Desulfomonilia; order Desulfomonilales; family Desulfomonilaceae; genus JAIWNO01. The sequence continues at coordinate 8,457 of JAIWNO010000136.1, read as the reverse complement.
GGTATTGTGGTGAAAGGCGACGACGAGGAGGGCCTCCTCGACGGAATCCGGAACATGATCGCAGACCCGGAACGCCTTAGGGCTATGGGCCGTGCAGCGCGAGCGTATGCGGAAAAGCGCTCATTCGACCGCGCTTTTGAAGCGACCTGGAAACTGTACGCCGATCCGGTGCACGGCCGGGGGTGACCTGTGCAGCCACTATCGCAGCAGTCTTTACGCCGGCAGCATCATACCAACACCATACCCCGGTTTTTGGGCACAACGAATCATGAAAGTCGTCGGCTTCGGTGAACTCTCCGTGGCTTCGCCTCGGAGATAGGTATGAGGAGCGCCACGCTGCGTCATCCTGCGGAGGGGAGACCCCGTCTCCCCTCCGCACCTCCCCATACGCACACCCGATAACAGGTGCTTATGGCGACGACTTTCATGCGAATGCCCTTTCAAACACGTAACATGAACGACGTCCGGTAGGGGCCGAACCATGTGTCGGCCCGGCTTCCGGGCACTACAAGGGCCATGGTACTGTCGTGACAACGCATCGGTATCACTCATGGTCCAAAACTGTCGAGAATTTCGGTGAGCGTGGTTTGTATGGCAGGGGCGCTTCGAGAAGCGCCCCTGATTCCGGATGGTTCACGAAGCCACGGTTAAAAAAGACGGCGTCGAAGAAAATCGGCTTCCCCGCAATCCCGAAGCGCCTCACGCTGCGGCCTCAGTGCTGTTCCCGTTCATCACTGTGTAGAGCAATCGGCCCACTTCCTCCATAGAGTACGGCTTCGTGAGAACACCACGGAACCCGTATACCCGATAGTCCGCCATGATGGGATCGTTGGAGTAGCCGCTCGAGACTATCGCCTTGATCCCCGGATCGACCGCGCGGAGGCGCTCCATGGCTTCCTTGCCGCCCATTCCGCCGGGTACGGTCAAGTCCATGATGACGGCATCAAACGGCGTGCCGTTGCGCTTGGATTGCAAGTAAAGGCTTACCGCCTCTTTTCCGTCATCGGCGAGACTCACTTCATATCCAAGCAGCCTCAGCATCGTGCCGGAAAGGTCACGAATCACCTTGTCATCATCCATGAGCAGCACCCTCCCCTTCCCTTTTTTCGGGGCTGTGGGCTGCACGACGCGTTCCGGGGCCCACGAGCTCGCGGCCGGCAGCCAAACGCTGAAGATGGTGCCGCGTCCAGGGGTTGACTCGACTGAAATGTGCCCGCCGTGGCGGCGGACAATAGTGTACGACGTGGCGAGGCCGAGGCCTGTGCCTTTGGCCTTGGTGGTGAAGTATGGATCGAAGATTTTCTTGAGATGTTCCGGTGCGATGCCCTCCCCTTCGTCCCGAACGCGGACCCGTACGTATCTCCCTGCCGGCAACGGCACTCCCGAATCGGGCGATATTGTGCTGTTCTCGGCGGCTATGTGGAGCATACCCCCATTGGGCATCGCCTGATCGGCGTTGATAACGAGGTTGTTGATCACCTGGCCGATCTGACCCTCATCAATGTCAGCATACCAAAGATCCGGCTGAATGGCGAACTCGCACCTGACGTTCGATCCCGTGAGCGCGAACCTCGCCCACTCGTGCAGCAGGTCCTTCACCCTGCACACTTTGCGCACCGGCGCTCCTCCTTTCGCAAAGGTAAGAAGCTGATGAGTGAGACGAGTAGCCTGACGGCAGGCCTTCTCTGCTTCCGTTAAAGGATGGGTCGAAGAAGAATTGGGATCGATCATGCCCCTGGCAAGCGAGATGTTACCCATGACACCGGTAAGGATGTTATTGAAATCGTGCGCGATTCCTCCGGCCAATATGCCGATTCCCTCAAGCTTTTCCGCTCGCTGGGCCTCTTCCTGGAGGCGATGCTGCTCCGTCACGTCGCGGAAGACCACCACCGCACCGGCGATCTTGCTCGACGGGTCACAAATAGGGGCCGCGGTGAGAGCGATGACGCGGTGTCGGCCGTCCCGCGCCTCAAGCGACCATTGTTCCGTCATATTTCTGACAGTGCCGAACGCGAGCAATTCTTTGACAGGGTTTTCTCCTTTCCGATTGGCCGTTTTGTTTGCGATCCGAAACACCTCGTCCAACGGCCTGTCTCTTGCCTCCTCAAAGCTCCAGCCGGTAAGCTCTTCCGCTACGCGGTTCATGATCACGACGCGGCTCGAAGTGTCGACAGTGATCACGCCTTCACCGATGGAGCGGAGCGTCACAGCCAGTCGCTCCTTTTCTTGTGCAAGGGTCTCCTCCACTTGCCGTCGCTGCGTGAGATGCCGCCGAAGCACAACCGACACCCCGAGCCACGCAAAAAGGAGCACCGTAAGGCTGATGACGCCGAGGAGACCGGCCTCCAGGATCCGAACGCGGAATTGCCGAATCCGCTCGCTGATGCGCTGCTGAACCGCGGCCGCCATCTCCTGAAGGCCTTGCGAGTATCGTTCTTTCTGCGTTTCATAATCTGAACCAAAGAGCATTTGCGCCGCCTCAGGCCCGCGACTGCCCTGGACCAGCGAGAGGGCGAGCGATTCCATTTCGATAAGCTTCAGATAGGCGAGCTTGATTTGCGATGAGTAGGTCTTGCCGTACTCCTCCCGAGCAAGCAGCGCTATTTCCGTAACCGCCTCGTCGAGTTGCGGTTCGATCTTTCGGTACTTTTTCTCCCAGTCGAGGTTGCCGGTCACAGCGGCCATGCGAGCGGACGTGGTCAACATCTCGTTGAGATGCGCAAGCCTGCCCACGAGTTGCTGAAGCCGGATTTGGACGGTCCCTGTTTCGGACAGGGTTGCGTACATATTCCATACCAGCCACCCCACGACAGGAAGCAGCACAATGTTGAGGATCATTCCCGCCGAGAGCAGTCGCATTGGCTTGGTGTGGAGACGGTCGAGCAATCGAGACAAGGTCACCTCTCTTCTTTTACTGGTGTAGAAAACTTTAATTTTCCGTCTCCCCGCTCGACACCCGGGCAGGCTTGGCAGTCATGTGCAATTCACCTTTCCAGACTTGCGCCCCGTTCGCAGTGACGCTCGTTTTCCACATCGATTCCACCAAGCCGTATACCTTCGACGGAATGGGCACGTAATGCAGGTCAGAGGCTATGGAAGCGCCTTTCCTAAAGCACCAGTCGAAGAACTTCAACATTTCCAATGCCTTGCCTGCTTCAAGTTGGTTTTTGTGGACGAGAATGAATGACGAGCCCGTAATCGGCCAGCTCGCTTGACCCGGCTGGTCGTTGAGATCCACGTAGAAGCCGGGCGCTTTTTCCCAGCTTGCATTCTCGCACGCGGCCTGGAAGCTTTTGATGGTCGGCGCGACGAATTCGCCCGAACGGTTCTGCAGGAGCACGTAATTGAGGTTGTTTTCCAAAGCGTAAGCAAATTCCACGTACCCGAGGGAACCGCTAACTTTTTTGACAAGTTCCGTCACACCGGGATTGCCTTTCCCTCCGACACCCTGAGGCCAGGACACGGCCTTGTCCGCCCCCACCTTTTGCTTCCATTCCAGGGAGACCTTGCTCAGGTACGTAGTGAATATCCATGTGGTGCCGGACCCGTCGGCCCTGTGGCAGATGGTGATGTCTGCATCGGGGAGCTTCAGGCCAGGGTTTACCGCTTTCAGACGGGGGTCGCTCCACTTCTTGATCTTGCCGAGGAAGATGTCGGTAAGGAGTTCCGGCGTGAGCTTCAACTGTCCTTTGTTGATGCCCTGAATGTTGTGTACGGGCACGACGCCGCCGATCACGAGCGGGAACTGGATCAATCCGTGCCTGTCGAGCTCTTCCGGCGCCAGGGGCTCATCAGAAGCGCCGAAATCGACCGCCTTGGCCTTGATCTGAGCGATGCCCCCGCCAGACCCGATTCCGCGGTATTCGATCTTGGCGCCGCCGTTTTTTTCGTACGCGGACGCCCATTTTGCATAGATGGGCATGGGGAATGTCGCTCCTGCGCCATTGATAGTCATCGTCTCCTTGGCGGCTGCATCGGCGTTCAATATGCCGCCGACCAGCGCAGCTACCATCATGGTCCCGAGGAGACCGAGCGCCCGACAGGACGCTCTCATATTGGTGCGAGCTTTCCGTTTGTTCGTTTGAGCCATGGCAACTCTCCTTTGCGGCTCGTGTGACCTGGACCGTTCGTCCGCCTGCGTTGCCGGCGAACGCCGAGGCAAGACGTTTCGCGAAGTCCGGTGTATTCTTTTGGGATGGGGGACCGACCCGCGCTCACTTAACACCAGGATTTTTCGGATATGGTTATGTGTGTGTTAGAAATTTGATGTGGCCGGCCGGAGCAAGATCTCACGGGCGGATATCGGAAGAGCCATGCCTTTGCGTGCGTTTCCCCGTTGACCGGCCGCAGGTGGTGGTTTAACATCTGTCGTCGTCGCGCTGCCGAAAATGGGGGAGAAATCGGAGGAATATCCGTGGAGGAAGAGCATTGGGAAACAGGCCGCGCCGAGGATCGCCATGTCCCTCGACCCCCCCGCTGGTACCAGACCGCCGCGACCGTATTCACGACAACGGTGCTGCTCTTCGCTGCGGTCAACCTCGCAGTGTGGCTGGCGCTCACGCTCCACAGTGCCCTGTCTCCGGAGCAGCGCAACCCCGTGGCCCAGCGGCACCGCAAGCCGGTGGATCCCCTCTATCCCGACATGAAGCCGGCTGAGGTCGATGAACTCCTGTTTCACACCTGGCATCGATCCTTCCAGTATGAATCGTTTACCCAGTTCAAAGAGGGACCTTATTCCAGCCGTTATGTAAATGTGAGCCCGTTCGGGTTCAGAATCACGAGGAACCAGGGCCCGTGGCCGCCTCGTAGAGACCTCCATCGGACGATTTTCCTTTTTGGCGGAAGCACCACATTTTGCTACGGACTGCCCGACGACCAGACCATCGCGTCCCACTTGCAGGATATGCTGGCGGCCGACGGCGTTGATGCCCGTGTGTACAACTTCGGCCGCGGTTATTATTTTTCTTCGCAGGAACGGGCGCTTTTTGAGAAGCTTCTCACAGCGAAAACGATCCCGGATGTGGCAATATTCATTGATGGGATCAATGAATTTTTTTATCGCAATGAAGAGCCGGTATTCACCCGTATGCTCCAAGATTGCGGCAAGCGCTCCTTCCGTAAGGAGGCATGGCGGAAGGCGCTCCTTCTGCTGCCGGTTGGAAAGTTTTTTCAGCCGAAGGCGCCGCCGATACACCATCGAGGCCCCGATCTCAGCGCTGAAGACGGTGCGGAACCGCCCGACGATCCTCAGATGATCGAGCACATCGTAGAGCGCTACGCAACGAACAAGCGCATAATCGAAGGCGTCGCTGCCGCTTTCGGCGTCAAGACCGTCTTCGTGTGGCAGCCGACACCGGTCTACAAGTACGACCTAACGTATCACCGATTCGCTGAGGGCGGGTTCGGCTCGCACGGCAGGGGTCGCTCCGGTTATGCCCTGGTCGATCGTCGTGCACGTGAAGGAGTGTTCGGCGACAACTTCGTGTGGTGCGCGGATATCCAGGAAGGCAAGAAGGAGCCGCTTTACGTGGACCTGACGCACTACAGCTCGGCCCTGGCCCGGGAGCTCGCTGCGTGCATCTCCCGCGCGCTCAAAGCCCGGGGCCTTCCGTAATCCCCGGCAGCCGTCAGGAGACGCATCCCATGCCAAAGGCCACCCACATGGGGAAAGGTGCCAGCGTCTTCGCAAACACGCTTTCGCTGTGGCTGCCGGATTTCTTCAATCCTCTCCTGTCCTTCGCCCTTATCTGGGCAATTTCCCGCTATCTCGGCGCGGACGGACTTGGCGAGTATTCCTTAGTTCTCGCGTATGCGGGCATATTTCAGACCCTTGCGTCGCTCGGACTGGTGAGCCTCATCGTGCGTGAAGTCGCCAGGAAGCGCGACGAAGTGCATGTGTTTCTTCTCAACTCAACGGTTTTCGGCATCGTCTCGTCGCTCATCGCTCTCATAGCAATGATCGGGCTGGTGTACGCCATGGGATACGAGCGTCGCGTCTTCGTCGCATCGGTGGTCATGGCATTTTCGCTCTTGCCGTCCACGCCGATTTGGTACATGGACGGCGTATTCCGAGCATTTGAGAAGTCGCATTACGTGGCGATCACTTATCTGGCGGAAAACATTCTTCGGGTCGCCGCGTGCATGGTATTGGTGGTGCTGGGATACGGCATCGTTCCGATTTTCGTCGTCAGCGTTGCCGTGCGGGTCTTTGCACTGGCGCTTATGGCGCTGTTCTATTGGAAGGTGCTTGGCCGGCCTCGATGGGAATTCCGCCCCGATATCTGGCGCCTTCTGTTGACGCAATCGCCGGTGTTTCTCAATATCGTCATTTTCTCCACCATCCACCTGAACATCGACCAGATTATGCTGTCCAAGTTGAAAGACGTGCATTCGGTCGGGATCTATAGCGCCGCAATGAGGCTGTTGACCATGTGTGTCGCGCTGCCGTTGGCATTCTCGAATGCAGTGCTGCCGTTTTTCACGAGAGAATATGTGCAGGGCGCACAGCAGCTGCAGAGCTTCGTCGCGAATGCGTGCAGGCATCTGTTCCTCGGGACGTTTCCCGTAGTGGTCGGAACCGTTGTCCTTGCCGACCACATCATCACGCTCATCTATGGGTCCGGATTTGCTGCGTCGGTACCGGTGCTCAGAGTGCTCATCATCGCGCTGGTCCCCTTCGGCATGGTGTTCACACTGGCTCAAGTTCTCATCGCCACAGATAATCAGAAAGTGGACATGACCATCAACATGGTTTCCGCGGGAATCAATGTGGCGCTGAACTTCGTGCTGATCCCTCTTTACGGCGAAATGGGGTGCGTCCTGGCCAACCTGGGGACGATCATCATTTTTAACGAGCTTCAGTATGCATATATCAAGAAGCACCTCTTTTCCCTGCCGCTCCTCAAACTCGCAGCCAAACCGTTTGCTGCGGCCGCGGGAATGGGAGCGGTCACGCTGCTTCTGCGCGATTGGAATATTGTGGCGAATGTGGCTTTCTCCGCAGCAATATATTGTCTGCTGGTATACTTATTCCGAGCCGTTTCGACGGAAGAAATCGCCGGTCTGCGGCGCCTTGCGTCCGGGCTGTTCCCTGGCCGGTGATCCACGGAGCCCTCATGGAAATGATGAAAGCCCTCGTCAAAGCACGTCCCGAACCGGGACTCACGCTCGAAGAGGTGCCGATCCCCGAGGTCGGTGTCAACGACGTGCTGATCAAGGTCCACAAGAGCGCAATCTGCGGCACGGATGTGCACATCTACAATTGGGACGAGTGGGCCGGGAAGACGGTCCCGGTGCCCATGCCCATCGGGCATGAGTTCGTGGGCACCGTGGCCGCAATGGGAAGCAACGTCCATGATTTCTCCATTGGCGACGTGGTCTCCGGCGAAGGGCACCTGGTCTGCGGCCGTTGCCGCAACTGCATGGCAGGCCGGCGCCACCTCTGCTGGAAGACCACGAGCGTCGGAGTGAACCGCCCGGGAGCGTTCGCGGAGTACCTCTGCATTCCTGTCACTAATGTGTGGTATTGCGATCCCTCGATCCCCATGGATGTGCTCGCTTGCTTTGACCCGCTCGGAAACGCCACCCACACAGCGCTGTCGTTTAACGTGTTGGGCGAGGATGTTCTCATTACCGGCGCAGGCCCAATCGGGTGCATGGCCACAGCCATTGTTCGGCACGCAGGAGCGCGGCACGTGGTTGTTACGGACGTGATTCCGTACCGTCTCGAAATCGCACGGAAAATGGGCGCGACCCTCGCGCTTGATGTGCGTCACGAAGCCATCGAAGACGCTCAGAAGCGGCTTGGCATGAAAGAAGGCTTCGATGTGGGGCTGGAAATGTCGGGCAGCCCGGATGCGCTCCGGTCCATGCTGGCCAACTCCTGCCACGGCAGCAAGATTGCGCTCTTGGGCATTCTGCCGTCGAACACGGCCATTAACTGGGACCTGGTGATCTTCAACGGCCTCACGATTAAGGGGATCTACGGCCGGGAAATGTACGAAACCTGGTACAAGATGACTGTGATGCTTCAGTCCGGCCTCGACATCTCACCTGTGATCACCCACCGCTTTCACTACACGGAGTATGAGGAAGCCTTTGAGGTCATGCGCTCCGGCGCGTCCGGAAAGGTGATCCTTAATTGGGCTGATCACGAGCCGGCGGGGCCTTGATTCCAAATCCCATGCCCCGTTTTTTGGGCACAACGAATCATGAAAGTTGTCGGCTTCGGTGAACACTCCGCGGCTTTGCCTCGGAGATGGGTATTAAGAGCGCCACGCTGCGCCATCCTGCGGAAGGGAGACTCCATCTCCCCTCCGCACCTCCCCATACGCACACCCGCTAGCAGGTGCTTATGGCGACGACTTTCATACGAATGCGCCTTCAAACACGCAACATTAACGACGTCCGGTAGGGGCCGACCTATGTGTCGGTCCGGCTTCCGGGCGCACGCGCGGG
>JAIWNO010000135.1 GCA_020216785.1 Desulfomonile sp. | reverse complement strand
GTACTTGAACTGAGTCGACTGCCGCCAAGTAGTGTAAGCGAACCGGTAGTCGTCTATTAAGTGGTGAGTGAAAGGTATGTTAGTCTTCTCGAAGAACCGCTCCCAACCTATCCGCTGAGCCCAGTCACCTAACCGCTCGTACTTCCGAGCGTCCTTAGCGTAAACGTCTAATATGTTCTTAACAGCCTTAACAGTGTTCTCCCACCGAGGAGGCTCGTTAGGTATGAAAGGTATAACAACCTTCGAGAACTTAGGCTTCGATATCCGGTTCGATAACTTACCACCAACTAATATAGCAACACCCGAACCAACCTCGTCAGCTAAAGGCATAGCAGCGCACATAGTGTAGCAGTTACCGCAGAACATGCACCGGTCAGCGTTAACCTCTAAAGTCTTTAAACCCTCAGGAGTCTTAGCAGGCTTTATAGCAGCAGTAGGGCAAGCAGCTATAGCTAAAGGTAACTCGCATAACTTGTCTATCCACTCGTGGTCTATCATAGGAGGCTTCCGGTGTATACCTAATATAGCTATGTCCGAGCAGTGAACAGCACCGCACATGTTTAAGCAGCAAGCTAACGAAACCCGAACCTGAGCAGGTAACCGCATCTTACCGAACTCCTCGAATAAACCGTCCATAACCGACTTAACTATACCCGAAGCGTCTATAGCAGGAGTGTGGCAGTGAACCCAACCCTGAGTGTGAACTATGTTAGTTAAACCAGCACCAGTACCACCAGTAGGGAACTTGTACGAACCACCAGGGAACTTCCGACCCTTTAAGTCGTCTAATAAAGGCTTTAACTTAGCCTTGTCCGAAACTAAGAACTCTATGTTGTTCCGAGTAGTGAACCGTAAGTAACCGTCGCAGTACTTGTCAGCTATCTCGCATATCTCCCGTATGTGCTCAACCGATATTAACCGAGCGTTACCGCACCGAACAGTGTATAACTCCTCACCAGTCTCCGAAACGTGAACTAAAACACCAGGCTCTAATATCTCGTGGTATAACCACTTACCGTAGTTCCGGTCAACTATAGGAGGGAAGAACTCCTTGTAGTACCGAGGACCTATGTCAGTTATCCGGTCCTTCTGAGGGTCCGAAGGGTCGTAAGGCAT
>JAIWNO010000134.1 GCA_020216785.1 Desulfomonile sp. | reverse complement strand
CCGCATATGTTTAGCCCGATAATCTTTAATATCCCGAGTCCAACCACCTTCAACTTCTTCTTCCCGCCAAAAAATATAAGGATTCGACCGAGGTTCATCAACCATCCGAGGATCAGGTTCTAATTCCATAATTTTTAAAAATTTTTGCCACGATTCCCGTTGAATTAATTCACCTAACCGTTCCCGATTTTTACCTTCTTCCATCCACCAATCCCAAACTTTTTCAACAACTTCTTTAAATTCATCATAAGGAGGTTCCATAGGTAAAAAAGGAATACCTAAAGTCGACATTTGAGCACCTTCTAAAATAGGAGCTTTAGCACCAAATAAAATCGAAGCACCAGTTTCAGTACCAATCCGTAAAGCCCGAGGCATAGTATTTAAACAATGCATACACCGAACACATTCTTTATTATTAATCGATAATTTCGAACCATCCCACCACATACAACCAGTAGGACATAAATCAATAACTTCTTTCATAATATCAAATTTACCCCAATCTTTATCAGCATGAGCACCACCATTAGGTTTTAATTCACCACCAACATAAGCTTTAACAGCAGCTTGATCAATCCGAATATCATCTTTCCAAGTACCAATAACCGAAATATCCGACCGAGCAATCGAAGCAACACAACCATTAGGACAACCATCAAATTTAATTTTAAATTTATAAGGAAAAGCAGGCCGATGTAATTCATCTTGATAAGCCATAGTAATTTGATAACAAGCTTCTTGAGTATCATAACAACCCCATTCACACCGAGCCCGACCAATACAACACGAAGGAGTCCGTAAATTCGAACCCGAACCACCTAAATCTTGATTTAAATCATGAGTTAAATCATAAAATAAAGGTTCTAAATTATCAGTAATAGTACCTAAAAAAATAATATCACCAGTCGAACCATGCATATTAGTTAAACCCGAACCATATTTTTCCCAAATATCACATAACGACCGTAAAAATTCAGTAGTATAAAATTTCGAAGCAGGTTGATTAACCCGAACAGTATGAAAATGAGCAACACCAGGAAATTTTTGAGGTTGATCACAATACCGACCAATAACACCACCACCATAACCAAAAACACCAACAATACCACCATGTTTCCAATGAGTAACTTTATCTTCATACGATAATTCTAAAACACCTAATAAATCATCAGGAGCATCTTTTAAAGCTTGTTTACCTTTTTCAGCTTGTTGTTTAATATCCGAAACAAACGAAGGCCAAGGACCTTTTTCTAATTCATCTAACATAGGAGTATTATGTTTACCCAT
>JAIWNO010000133.1 GCA_020216785.1 Desulfomonile sp. | reverse complement strand
CCCTTAATAGCCCATTCGGAGCCTCATGTCCGGAAGAAACCGACTAAACCCGTGACCCCAGGATGTCAGGCCCAACCATGACACGGCCCTGGTCGAATGGATTTGAAAAGTGACAGGCTGATCTGTTATAAACGACGCGTGGAGGTATGGGTCCGCACGGAGCCCCGTTCATGAAGCTCAAATGTACACACTCGACTCAGGGTCAGGCGGAGCACGCTCAGGGTAGAGCAGCGCCTCACGGAATACCTCCCGAGGCAGCGTAGGTCGGGTTTCACTGCGCAAATGCTATGAAGTCGAGAGGGTTTCTGTGTGATTATAGTGTGGTAAATCACGATGTTTTATGGTATGATAAATTTGCTTTCCAGAATTCGGTTTAGAGTGAGTCATTTGTTTTATGAAGATCGCGATAAAATCCATTGATTTTATTAAGGTTATATTCATTTTTTGGATCGCGACCTCCCTCTCTGGTTGTATCGGCCTTGTGCCGTCTCCCTTCCGCCCTTCTCCGGGACCTCGCTCGTTGCCGCATTTTAACGACCTGGCCGAAGCCTTTGACGTTGTGTGCCGCAACTATCGCCTCGGACCGGACGACGCCCTTCGCGTCATCTTTCAGCCGGAGTGGGACCTGCCTTCAGGCTCGTTCAAGCTCGACAATCTCGATCGCATCGCCGTGAAATTCCTCGTGGACCCAAATCTTAACGAGACCGTGGTGATCCGTCCGGACGGCATGATCACGCTTCAGGCGATAGGCGACATCAGGGCCGCGGGGCTCACCCCCGAGGAGCTTGCCCGTCGGATAGAGAAGAAGTTCATCGAGGCTGACATTCTCAGCATGGAGGCCCCGGAAGGGACGCCGAAAAACTACAAGTTGGTCACCGTCCACGTAGTGGAATTCTATCAGAAGCTGGCGAGGCTGGTAGGATCACTTACCACTATTGCCGGCGGTCAGCAGACTTCCGTACTCGTCAAGCCCGACGGCACCATCGACCTGCCGCTTATCTCCGAACGCGTGCTTGCAGCCGGGTATACGGTGCGAGAGGTGGAAAATACCGTTAACAGGCTATACCAGGAGAGTGTTGTAAAACACGCGACCGTTGCGGTGTCGCTCGGCGAGGCCAAGTCCAGGAAGTTCTACGTGCTTGGCGAGGTGAACTCGCCCGGGGCGTACGACATCAAACAACCTATTACCGCGGTCCACGCGTTGGCGCTTGCCGGTGGGGCCAAACCCGACACGGGCGACCTGACGAGCGTCATCCTCATCTCCAAGAACATCCACGGGCAGCCTATGGGGCGGCGGCTTGATCTGAAGCGGGTCTTCGATGTGGGAGACATGGCTTCGGCGATCATGATCAAGCCTTACGATGTCCTGTTTGTACCCAGAACGTACATTGGAGACCTCAACCTGTTCATGAGCCAGTACTTTGGGGTGGTCCAGACGCTGACGTCGTTTGCCCAATCCCTCGGCAACATACCGGCTCAGCCGATCGCGCAGTAACAATCCTCCAGGGGGTTTTGACGTCGAGGTGCTCCTGCCCAACGAGGTACGCTGGTGTGCCATTCCTCGATTAATTACCTGCTTAATTACGGTGGCCTTGGGAGTTATTATGGCGGGATAGCATTGCTCGAAAGTAATTGCGGATTGACTTCCGGGTGCCACTTCCGGTTGCCCGGCAGTGCCGGCCGATTCCGACAGACTTCCAGAGAACCCTTTTAAGTATCAGCGATCGAAGTGGCGCTAAGCTATAGGAATTGTCGAAAGCAGCAACAGATTGACTTGCAGGCGTCCGTGGGGCGTCGCCCTAATTCACCCGGCAGCGAGACTCCACGCCTGTAAGCGTTCGAGAGTCTCTTCACGCTCCGCCGGGTCTTCAAGACAGCAGAAGAGTTCGGCTTCCGTCAATGGACACGATCAACAATCGATGCGCCGCATCCGCAAGCGATAAACAAATCGAACGCGCCCTCCTCCTCGACATCTCCTAAAGGTATTTTCAGAAGCGTGTCGCATTCGGCGCACCTGACGTGCCTGAAGCCTTTGTAGTCCAGCCACGGGTAGTTTCCCAGTCTTCCGCCCAACAGTTCTTTCATGATTAAGTCATCCATGGTGATCCTCCACCATCATGCGACCGCATGATAATGAGGCAAATCTCATTATGCGCTTCAGAGCGATTTCTCAAGCCGGATCGGGTTCCTCCATTCTTACGCTCACAAAAAATATGCCTGATACAAAACTCGGTGTGGTTGACGTCGTTCCCACCAGGTGGGGCCCGAAACAGCCTGAAATGCGGTCCATCTTTCTCCGATCGCCACGGCGGCGCCGAGCACCGCCCACAAGACGGTGAGCATCAGGGGCGTAAACAACAGAAAAATACAGACCACAGCGACGGCCGGATGGTGAAATACGAGGGCATAAGCTATTGCCAGCAACAGAACCAAACCGACGAATCCTATTCCCAGGGTCCAAGCGAGCATCATGGCTGTCCCGGCGATCATGCATGCCCTATTCGAGCTTCCGACGGTGACTGATGTGGCGCTCATCTTGCAGTCCTCCGAACTTCATAGTTTGAGTCGGGCTGCCGCTCCCGCAATTTTAGAAAGCATTTTTCGTGCCAAGCTGTATTGAGAGAAAACAGGAATCAACTCAGCATGTTAGCTAAGATGCGCCGATTGTTGTAGAACCATGGAAAGAAGGGTAATTTCAGGCGAAAAACTCCTGATTTTTTCACACATCATAATTTCAGTAAGTTAGCACGTCAAATTCGGTAAATTTTACCCGATGCGGTCACGATCTGCCGTTCAATGGCAGAGTGGTCGCAAAGGCCCGCGTGAGTGAATCTCCGACGCGGCGTCCGTGGTGTTTGATTCCTTTAGACATCTCGGTGCGTTCCGGTTCAGGCTCTTCTGTCTAGACCATTGTCAATGTAGCAAAAATGTGCGATCGTTATTTTAGGAGATCGTGCTCGTATGGTGGTGCAGGACATTCAAAAGCTGCTCGAGACTCGCGCCTCGCTTGTGTACGTCGTTTCCGAGGAAGAGGAGCGCGTTGAGAAGATCGTCGCGTCGGCCGCGAGCAAAGTTCTCGGGAAGTCCGCCGTGCCCTATACGTGGTCGTGCCTCGAAGGCCTCCGCAAGGGCACAGAGGTAATCGACGCCACCACCGATCCGGTGAGGGCACTGGCTGCGTATCTTAAGATCAAGGACAGTTCACCGCTCGTATTCAAAGACCTCCACCTCGTACTGGACGGCAACGCGCCGCTTGTCCGGCAGCTCAAGGAGTGTGCCCGGATTCTCCGTCCGTCCCGAAGGACTGTTTTTTTCGTGTGCCCGCACATGGTCCTCTCCTCCGAACTGCTGCCGATCTTCCGGGTGGTCGATGTGCCCTTGCCGACGTTTGATGAGCTTTCCCGCATGTTGGACGGAGCGATCGACATAATGCCCGAAGCCAAATCGCTGCGACAATCCGTGACACCGGACCTGAAGGCGAAACTGGCTCGCGCCGCTCTCGGCTTCACCGCGTACGAAGCGCTTGATGCTTTCCGATCCGCGCTCATGAATCGGGATGCGGTAACGATCGAATGCGTCGATGCCGTTCTGGCAGAGAAACGCGCGATGGTGGAAAAAAGTGGTGTCCTGGAATTCGTGACCTCCGAAACCGGTACGTGGGAGATTGGAGGACTGTTTAACCTCAAGAAATGGTTGAGCGAGCGCGGAGAGGCCTTTTCACCGGATGTGGCGAAATATGGTCTCAAGCCGCCCAAGGGCATCCTTGTCATGGGGGTCAGCGGCTGCGGCAAGAGCCTTGCCGTCAAAGCCATCGCAACGTACTGGAAACTGCCGCTGCTCCGGCTCGACATGGGCCGCGTGTACGACGGTCTGGCAGGCCTTCCGGAAGAGGCCATGCGCAAGGCGATCAAAACCGCGGAGGCCGTCGCGCCGTGCGTGCTCTGGATTGACGAAATCGAGGCAGGTATCGCCAACCAGAAGCAAAAGGCCGCGGGCGGCAGTGAGTCCCGTGTTTTAGCCCTGTTCCTTACGTGGATGCAGGAAAAGACTGCACCGGTGTTTGTGGGCGCAACCGCAAACGAGGTCGAGGTCCTGCCGCCGGAAGTTCTCAGGAAAGGCCGCTTCGATGAGCTTTTCTACCTTGGGCTCCCAACAAAAGAGGAGCGCAAGGAAATCCTCTCGATCCACATGAGGAAGCTCCATCTCGATCCGGACCAATACGATATGGACTATCTTGCCGCATCGACGGAGGGACACAACGGCGCGGAACTCGAGCAAGGCGTCGTTTCCGCGGTCTTTGAGGCCCGGGCACAGGACGCGAAAGTCACCGAGCATCTCCTCGCCAACTGTCTCCGCAATGTGGTCCCTCTTTCACGCACGATGCGGGAACGGATTGAAAAGATTGAAGCATGGGCCCGCGACCGCGCGATGAAAGCCTCCCTTACCGTTTTCGATTCGAGAAATTAGACCCGAAAAAGAAAAAATGGGCTGAATGATCAGCCCAACGGATAAGGAGTGGATTGACCGCCTCCGCGGTGCGATCGTCTCTTGACGAGCCGGTCGGCACGGCGGATGGGGCAGCTCCCGCCGTGCCGACGCTATGGATTAGAAGGAAACGAGCAGGTTCGTCTCGAATGCGATGAGTGGGTCTATGCCCCGGTTGAAGTTGGTGGTGGCAAGAGCCTCGTTGGCGGCGGTTGCAGCCGGGCTGGCCGCTATCGCCGTGCCTCCGTTCAGAGTGTAAATTGCTGCGGTATTCGGGAAAGCGGCGCCCCACCAGTTGCCAGGCTTCCAGTAGGCAACGGTGGTGTTCCACGAGAGGTTCTCTAGAAGCTTCCAATTTAAACCAAGGTCCACTTCCCAACCGATGTGGCGATTGTGATCGGGGATCGGCCTCCGGATGCTGGTCCCATTCTGAAAGGCCAACAGGTCGTCGTTGCTGTACAAACGGGCCTGGATGCCGTAATTGCCGCCGAAAGTATACGCGTTGGGCTGATCACGCCACGCGTAGGAGTACACGCCGAAGATGTTGAGGTTCGAAGCTATGGCGTGGTCGAACCGGATTCCCGCGTGGTGGAAGTTCGTGGGCTGGCCCCACCCTGCGGCATCCCACCCGTCGCCGGTGCCGTACATGTAGTACATCAGGTAGCCCCACTGCTTCATGAAGCAGGCGCTGGCGCCCTGTTCGGCCGAGGCTGCGTCTTCGTTGTCATGCCTCGTGGTGGGATCATTGCCGGTTGCACGCACGTAGCTCAGAGTGACCCTGTTAGGACCGACGACGGTCCCGGTCTCGAATCCGTACAACCACGCTCTATCATCTCTGTCTGGTCTGACCGGTCCCAATCCGGTGCCGGAAGAGGGGTTTGCCGTGCCTCGACCTGACCGCCAACGGTTGAACCAATCGGCTTCGCCATTGAAGAAAAACCTGCCGTTGAAGTACTTGACAGCGAGCGCGATCCGGTATCGCATGATATTCTCATCCGGACGATTCGCGGAGGGAATCGCGGCGCCCCTCGGAGTGGGTATAGGAGCGTCCTTCTGCCGATACGAGTCTGAAAGCAGCTGAATCACGAGCGGTCCGTTGCTGTAGGAAATCTCGCCCATCGCAGCCAGGAAGTAATCCCGGCGATCGTCATGACGCTGTGGGGAGCCCGCTCCTTCGTTGCGACTTCTCGTTAACGACGACACGTTCCAAGTGGATTGCTCTCTAGCGAAGTACGGACTGAAATTGATCTTGAGAGGTCCGTACTTGGCGGTCATCCCGAAGGACGTAGAAGATCTGTTGCATGGGTTTTTCCAAAGGCCCATTCCGAACCCGCTCGTTTTGTAGCCGAGGCTGAAGTCCATCCAGGGGCTCTTGATACCGAGCTTCAGCCACTGGAGCGTCACAAAGGTATTCGGTACGTTGACATTGGCGGGCCGATCCTGGATAGGCACATATAGGCTGTTCACGTATCCTGCCGGCACAGGGGGAGGTGGGTTCAGTACTCCGCCGACCAATGGCATGCCGAAGGAGTAGACTCCCAGCGAGGTGAAGTTCATCGACGCTTCGATGTCGATGGCCGGGTTGACCTTGATTTTCGGGTTAAGGGTCATCCGGTAGTCGACCACGTTCATGTCCGAACCATAACGGTTTTCGCCGGCCACCACGCCGATGACCGACCCGGCGGTATTGTTGATACGGTTCGTCGTAGCCGACGTAGGAAATGTGGACAGATGGTTGATTCCTAAATCCACAGGGCCGCCCATTTGACCAAAGATGTCAGTGTTGCCGGTACGGGCCCAGTAGATGTACCGCCATTCAAGGTCACCCTTGGTGCTGAACTCGAATGCAAGACCGGGCAAGGTCGCTGCGAGACAGCACAGAGCTGCCGTTGCCAGTATGAAGGTCTTCCTCATCTAATCCTCCCTTAAACAGAACACATTGACGCGCACACCTGCGACCGGAATACGCAACCGCATTTATGAAACAAAGCGATTAGCCGCAACAGTGCCAAAAAACGTACTTATGCCGCGTACAATACCCATAACAGAGCGATGAAGCTGATTAGTGAAAACCTAGGGTACAAATGTTAAAGAATAATGAGTATCAAGTTAATTCTGCCGGTCGGGGGAAAATTTGGAGGAGC
Source organism: Desulfomonile sp. (assembly GCA_020216785.1). Taxonomy (GTDB): domain Bacteria; phylum Desulfobacterota; class Desulfomonilia; order Desulfomonilales; family Desulfomonilaceae; genus JAIWNO01. Next base: position 4,676 of record JAIWNO010000133.1, on the reverse strand, counting down.
ATATCGCTTTGGTCAGCGCCTTATCCTCCCTGGGTCCGGCACGCTTCCGGCCGCGGCACTGAAGAAGGCCCCGCCGAGAGCGCAAAGGAACAGCGCCACTCCATTCACCACATAAACGAATTCTATGCCCTTAACGTCCGCCACGTAGCCCCATATGAGCACGGACGCGTTAATTCCCACCCCGAAAGAGCCGGTGAATAAAGCGACCACGACAGCACGGTTACTGTCTGACGAACGATCGACCATCTTTGCCATCATTGCGGGATAGGAAAGACCTTGCAACGCGCCGAACAAGAGGCCGAGCGCCACCGTGTGCCAGGCGGCCGCGATCTGGGCGGTCCCCAACAACATGCATCCGAAGCCCCCAAGACAAATGACGATAAGGCGGTCCCGTCGCACGCGATCCGCAAGACCTCCGAGAAAGATGCGAACAAGTATCAGAGTAACGCCGTAGGCTACGAAGAAGGGACCGGCGCGGAGGCCCAGGGAACCGGCGTAGAGAGGAAAGAAGGTGTTCATGGCCGCAAAGCCGGAGCCAAACACAGCGGCCGTCACCATCATGTAGATGTGGCCGTCATGGAAAGCGGTGGAAAAGAAGCCGTGCAAACCCGGAGAAGCCGACCGGCGGGTAGGTTCTCGGATAAATAGACCGGCACTGAATCCACAGAGGCCGAATGCTACGAGAAGAGTAAAGTAAGCCCCGAAGCCCCATGCGAGCAGCACCGTTTCGCCGAGGTACGGCCCCACCGCGACCGCGAGCGATCCTGATACCCCGAACAGACCAATGCCCTGAGCGCGCTGATCAGCGGGAACAAAATCCACTACCGCGGTGGAACAACCGTTGAAACACGCGGCGAACGCGACGCCCTGCACAAGGCGGAGCACGATCATTGTCGGGGCATAGTGGTCAAATAAGAGAAAACCGGCGTTGGAAATGCCGATGACGAAAATCCCGCCAATAATGAACACCTTCCGGCCGTAGCGTTCGATCAGCGGGGCAAGGAAGGGTAATGACCCAAGGGAGGTCACTCCAATGGCCCCCATGACAAGACCGGCGGCTGATTTGTCGCCACCGGTCCGGACTACAAAAACCGGGAGCCAATTCCATGTGGAAATAATGAGAAAGAGCGTGAAGTTGACTGCTCCCACGAGGAGAAATTGAGCGGTGATGAGAGGCTGGGCCATAGAGTGGTCGGTCTGATTTGTGGAGAACGCGGCAAGTGCGAATCTTAGCTCATCTATCCGGATTGACGCGCTCCCAGCCCGTCTTGCCCTTTCTGTATATTGCCGGCGGGCGCTGTGACGGGTCCGTCGGTGGCCGGGATTCGATGCCGCCGCTCATACTGGGAGGAGCCTGATACTCGCCGCTGCCGCTGGGAAGCGGCTGGGGCGGCGCGGCAGGCGGGGTCGGACTTTGCGTTGGAGCGGGACCCGCTTGAGATTCCACGGAAGTATCGCTTTTCAAGTCCTCTTCAGTGATCACCGGCGGCCGTTCGACGGGTTTGCGCTGCAACTGAGTTCCCGTGCACCCCGCCGCAATGAGGGCCAGCAAGCAGAAGGCCAACAATTGAAACGGCTTGTAAGCCATGTATGTTCCCCTGGCGTCCTCCAGAGCTTGTAAACTCGCAGGACTGGACAATCAGTCGTGTATGGGCGCTCGTCCACGCTCACTTGAAAAGATCTGGGTTGCATAGCACAGATCATTGTCGCACCGGCTGACGCCCACACCCAAGTAGCGAAACTGCGCGTTGAGGATGTTCTTTCGGTGGGCGGCGCCTTTCATCCATCCTTCTACCATTTGCCGGGCCCACTCGTCCCCATCGCTTGTGATGGTCCTATACCCGATATTCTCGCCTCCCGACCGAACTCCCACGTGCTTGAGCCTGCTGATAAAAGTGTCCCAACCTTTGGGGAATACTGGCGACTCATGGAGAAACGTCCGAGTCCGGCACATATTGGTGCTGTGGTTCCGTGCGACAGCCTTAAGCGGCGCGCTCCCTTCGAGGATCGGCAGTCCGTTGAGCTTGCGTGCTTCGTTGGTATAGTGGACCACTTTCGCTTCCAAATGCTCGATCACCGGACCTTCGCCACTCGCGCGATTCCGGGCCGGGCTACGGTCAACGGCGTGTACCGTGCTTTTGACAAGACCAAGCACCAGCACAATGACTATCACTGTCAGAATGGCGTCAGTAGACGCGTTCTTGATCCGGGTCGAATACAAGTCGTGGGGCCGACCTTTGGATCCGTCACCAACTTTTGAGCATCTGTAACTGTAAATCACGGTAAATCACGCGAGAGCCACAATATTCAAGATCATCGGTCGCGGGACCCATTCTCGTGATGGAATTTCCCCGTTGCCCTCCAGCCGCGTCGAGTTTATACTCGAGTTTCGATTGTACGGTGTCGGCACAGTAGCGGAACCCGGCGAGCGCAGACCTTCACGCGCGGATTACCCGGCCACAGCCTTCGGCCGATGGATGCCGCCGCTTACGAACGAGTACAGTCTAGCACCGGCTTGGTTGAATGCAATCGGAAAAGTGCATCGCATGAGCGAGTCGCAGCGTACAGGAGCATTCTGCCGGGAGTGTAGCTCCGATGGAGTCGGCAACCGGGGCCATTTGATTAGGATATCACAGAGGAGGACTCTTTCATGAAGGACGTTGTAATCGTCAAAGCGCTGCGCACACCCGTCGGCTCGTTTGGCGGGTCCCTAACGGGAATTCCGGCGGTTGAGCTGGGCGCCTTGGTGGTGAAGGAGCTGATTGCTCGGACCGGCATCAATCCTGCAGATGTAGACGAACTGATTTTTGGGTGTGTGCTGCAGGCCGGCCAGGGTCAGAACGTTGCCCGGCAGATTCTCATTCGATCGGGGATACCGCAGGAAGTGCCCGCGCTGACCATTAACAAAGTCTGCGCTTCAGGGCTCAGGTCGGTTTCTTTGGCTGCTCAGGCCATCAAGGCGGGGGACGCAGAGACAATCATCGCGGGCGGCGTGGAAAACATGTCGTCCGCTCCGTATGCCATCGTCAAGGCCCGCTGGGGCGCCCGGCTGAACGACGACAGACTCGTGGACCTGATGATCCACGATGGTCTCTGGGAGATCTTCAACAACTACCATATGGGAATCACGGCGGAAAACGTTTCGGAGCAGTATGGAATTTCCCGCGAGGAACAGGACGAATTCAGCCTTTCCAGTCAGCAGCGTGCCGCAAAGGCAATCGCGGAAGGCCGTTTCAAAGATGAGATTGTTCCTGTGATCATTCCTCAACGAAAAGGCGACCCCAAGATCTTCGATACCGATGAGCATCCGAGACCGGACACTTCGAGAGATGCGCTTGGGAAACTCAAGCCTGCGTTCAAGAAGGACGGGACAGTCACCGCGGGGAATGCCTCTGGGATCAACGATGGAGCGGGCGCTGTTCTGGTTATGAGCGCGGAAAAGGCCAAAGAAAAAGGCTTGAAGCCCATGGCTCGCATCATGTCTTACGCATCGGCCGGTGTCGATCCGAAAGTGATGGGGCTCGGTCCGATCCCCGCGACGAGGAAGGCTCTCGAAAAGGCCGGTCTCACCCTTGCCGATATCGACCTGGTAGAGGCCAACGAAGCTTTTGCCGCTCAGACTCTCGCTGTGGCGAAGGAACTTGGTTTGGACCCGCAGAAGACCAACGTCAACGGCGGCGCGATTGCGCTGGGTCATCCTATCGGGGCCTCTGGAGCGCGTATCCTTACCACGCTTCTTTACGAGATGCAGAAACGCGACGACGTGAAACGCGGCCTTGCCACGCTCTGCATCGGCGGGGGAATGGGCCACGCAATGGTGGTTGAAAAAGTCTAATCCGCGACAACTCTCCGATGCCTCGAATACCGGTGAAGACGCGGGCTCGAATCTCGACGGCCGCGGTTGCGTACCGCGGCCGGAAGCGCCGCCGCAACAGCCCCGGCGAATGCTCGTATTGGATATGCCGCGAACGTACTACGGAGATGCCCTTGGTCTTCAAACCGCGGCAGTCGGACGGAGTCTTCGTCAGGGTGGACCGGACGTACTCATACTCCTGGAGCACCCACCAACGATCACGTTAGGCACGAGAGGCAGTGGAGCGGACCTCCTCCTTTCCGCGAAAGAGTTTTCGGCACGAGGGATTGCGGTTTATCGGGTGGCACGAGGCGGCGCGGCGACGTTTCACGGCCCGGGTCAGCTCGTTTGCTACCCTATTGTGAGGCTCAGAGCTTGGAAGCTTACCGTGAGGGCATACGTCCACGGGCTCGAAGAAACTGTCATTCGAACTCTTGCCCGTTTCGGGGTGACCGGTTTCCGTGTGCCGAAGCACGCCGGCGTATGGATCGGCGAGCGAGAGAAGATCGCCTCAGTCGGAGTCAAGATCACGCGAGGAACGGCCTACCACGGCTTCAGCCTCAACGTGAGCCTTGAAATTGACCCCTGCGAATTAATCGTTTCGTGCGGGATGCCTGATACCCGCATGGTGAGTATTGCCGACTTGGTGGGCCCGGTCGAGGAGCGGACAGTCCGCGATGTTCTTGCACAGTCGTTCGCCGAGGTGTTCCAGGTGCGTATGGAGCGGACCTCCCTCGACGAGCTTATCGCGACACTTCGGGACTCATGACTCTCATCTTCAGTTACAGTCTGCGTAATCTGTGGACCCGGCGACTCACGACCA
>JAIWNO010000132.1 GCA_020216785.1 Desulfomonile sp. | reverse complement strand
TGATGTACGGATCGCCGCCGAGTTCCTCCGCTGCCCGGCGCACGTCAACGATGTCCGACGCGGACTCGACGAACGACTGACTCACCGCGTCCACCCCTTGCTCTATCGCGAACCCCAGCCATCGCCGATCTTCTTCAGTGAACGCGCGAATACCGAGGTCCAGGCCGGGTAAATTGAGCCCCTTGCGGGACCGCAGTTCCCCTCCCACGACAACCCTGCAGCGAACCTCATTGCTCCGCACCTCAATCGCTTCCAGTTGAATGATGCCGTCGTTGAGAAAGAGCATGTCTCCCGGCCGCACCACCTGCGGGAGCGTCGTCAGGTTTACAAATGCCTTGGTCCGGTCGCCGACGACGTGGTCCGTGGTAAGGGTGAACGCATCGTCCTGTTCCAGCTCCACCGGCTCTTCCGCGAGTTGTCCGATCCGGATCTTCGGGCCCGGAAGGTCACCCATTATGGCGACTCTCCGGTCCACCCTTTGGGCGGCAGCCCTCACGTTACTGATCACCGCGGCATGGCTCTCGAAGTCGCCATGTGAAAAGTTCAACCGCGCGACATTCATGCCCGCGAGGATCATCTGCTCCAGCACCTCGACCGACGCAGATGCGGGCCCAATGGTACAGACGATCTTTGTTTTGTTGATGGGGAGGGTCATGGTAGGAAAACTCCGTTCAAGGCTTTTGTCAGGAAAAGATTAGCACCTACATTAAGAAGTAATCTCCGGAGGCCTGTGTGTAGCAATCTTCGTCAAATGCTCTTCAGAATCGAGCCCACTTTCTCGCTACCGATTTCAGTATAACCCGTTATTATTACAATTTGGTGCTATTCTCCGCTCTTCACCCTCGTGCGGTACCCGTGGAAACCTATCCACGTCTGCCCGCAGACAGTTCGGAAATCCTCTATGTCCCACAACCGGCTCATGAGCCTTCTCTTGGCCAGCGCATGAGTGAGCACCCCGCGGTATCGGCCCAGCACTTCCCGCTCGTACCCATCCAGATGTTCAGGTCCGTTGCTTTTCAGGGCCAGCGCAGCCGAGCGCCCCGCGGCTTCGCCGGACACGACCGCCTGTGCGATCCCTGCTCCCGTGATAGGATGGGTGAGCCCTGCTGCATCACCGCAAAAAATCACGTTGCCTTTCACGAGAGGCGATCGGGGGCCGGATATCGGAATCACTCCGCTTGAACGAGCCAGCACCCCGCGGCGAATCATTCCCGCGTCAACGAGCCACTCCACGAAGCGGTCGAGAAGCGATGACGGATTTACGTCGCGACGTTGCACCACTCCCAGCCCTACGTTGGCAACACGGCCCTTCGGAAAAAGCCACCCGTATCCCCCGACGATTTCCCGACTCAGATAGACGAGTGTGCGATCCAGGGGCCGAACGAGCGGCGCCTCGATCTGCACCCCGCGAAGCACCTCAGGAAGGGGCTCGCCCAAAACCGAGGCAACGCTGGAAAGGGCTCCATCCGCAGCGATGACAAGACGGGCACGTACTTGCATCTCGCATCCTTTGCGTCGCATGACCCAAGCATCGCCGGCCCTTCCGGTGACCCGAACCGACGACAAGATCAGTGCTCCAACCGAAGCGGCCTCCCGTGCAAGGTCGCGGTCAAACCGAGGCCTGTCGATGAGATATCCGGGTGAAGGCTGGGTCGCCCGCCCACATACAACCGCCGCCACACTTTCAGCGCTGCTTGGCGAAGGTCCCTTGCGCGTCTCCTGTGCTCGCAAGGAGATAACGCAGGTCTCCATCACCTCCACTGATTGCACCACAGGGCCGCGGTCGAGGCCGCATTCGACGAAAAGCTGTTTGGGCACGAATTCACCGCAGTGGGGCTGCTCACCGATCCGGGCTTTGGCGTCAACCAGAAGCGTAGCAGCTCCAAGACGCGCGGCTGCCGCGGCTGCCGATGAACCGGCAGGTCCCGCCCCCACTACAAGAACGTCACACTCCACTGGAGCTTCCATTAAGATATTTCAAGGTCTTTTCAATGAGTTGGACATTGAGCGTCGTCTTTGTATCGAACCGGCCTTTATAGGCCTCGGTGCCCTTGCCCAGATCGTAGCACGTCGTAGAATCGAGGTTTACCAACAGTCCGCGGGCCTCCACCGCCTCCATCTCCTGCTGGTGCTTTGCATAGAATGCCTCGCAGCAAGATCCTACGTACAAGCCATCCTGAAACCTACACTCGTCGCGGAGCACATCCATGAGATGTTCGAAACTTTGGATCGTTATCGGCTCCATGTCGTAGGCCCGCGCGAGGCTGAAGCACCACCCGATTTCACAAGAGCCGCATTCGTCGCACCCCGGAACGCTACGATAGGGACAGTCCAGGTGCTTGGAACAATAAGGGAGGAGCAGCCATTTCGGCCTGATGTCGTGTAGCTCCTCCACCTGAACATTCACGAGGAAAAGCTCGTTGGCCTCTGAGAGGTTGAAAGTGCCGTTTACCAGCTTCAGGCGCTCGCTCGCCGCACCTACCGCGTCCGCGACCCGACCGGGTTCTGCGCCAAGGATTTTGCCTTCCGACTTGCCCAAAAACGCTTCCACCGCATGAGCCAGTGCCGTGCGCTCGAAAGGCACTCCAACGAGTGCTGCCTCCAGATCGTGCACCATACGCGAGGGCACGGCAAAAAAATCGCCCGCGACGAGCGCTTCCCGCACCCTGCGACCGCCTGGAGCCGGCCAGAGATGAACCCGCAGCGTGCCGCCGTCCGTCTGGGTGATGGATCGAGCAGCCTCTCCTTCCGACGCTGGTCGCGTGCGGGACATGATCCAATGGGAGCTGGTGAAGCGATCCAATTCCTGTGTCAGAAGCGCGGCCTCCGCCTCAGTGAGTCCTCCTGGAACCATCTCCACCAAGAGTTGGTCGGTGAACTCTTGTGTGAGCGCCTCCTTGATCGCGGCAATGGGCGGCACGGGATCCAATAGGTCGGAAAGAAAGCAGATCCGCTCCATCAATGATTCGATTTCGCGCTTTTTGAGCTTTTCCACCGGCACTCTGAGGGCTTTTATGAACAGCTCGACCTCGTTCTCGACGAGGACCGTCCCCTGGAACATGAATCCGCCGGTAATTGTCACGCCGCCTGTACCGGAAATCTTCCGGCCATCCACCTCGATGTCGTTGCGCGGCCTGAACGCTGCTCCAATACCGAGCCTGGACAAGCCCGCAGCCGCGATAGTGCAAATCCTGTGGAGAATGGTCTCGTACGACCCGATGAATGGCGCCTCCCCCGACGCGGCGAAGAGTTCCCACCCGAGCGCGGACTCCTGGAAGAGGATCGCTCCGCCACCCGTCAGACGGCGGTTCACGTCAATACCGTGCTCAGCACAGTAGTCGGTCCGGACCTCCAAAGAGACATCTTGATGATAGCCCACCAACGCTGCGGCCGGTTGGAATTGGAGAAAACGCAGGGTAGGGGGGCTCGCTCCCAATGCGACCTGCTCGAGGATGATCTCGTCCAAGGCCATGTTGGCCGCGGCTGTCAGATGGCCAGTGTCGAGGAGCCTGAAAAGTGTCATCGCGAGGGTGACCCGGTCGAGGAAAAATTCTTTATCCGCGGGGCAGCGTGGAAGGGACCGTCCAGAAAGCCGGCGGCGGCTTCCCGCAAAGCTTCGGATATTGTCGGGTGGGGATGTATCGTGTCAACGATATCTGCCGCGGTCATGCCTTTACGAATGGCGAGCGTCAATTCTCCCAGCAGCTCGGACACGTGCGGCCCCATAAGGTGCGCACCAAGCAAGCGTTTTGTGTCGGCTTCGGCGAGCAGCTTCACCCACCCGCGCGACTCACCCGAAGCCTGTGCCTTACCGCTGGCAGACAGTGAAAACGTGCTTGTCCGGAACGAATATCCTCTTTGGACGGCCTCGTCTTCCGTGAGCCCGACCCAGGCAATTTGAGGCATCGTAAAGACCGCGCCAGGCACCAGCGAGTCGTCAACTTTTCGGTCTCGGCCCGCGATGATCTCAGCGACGATCTCACCATGATATGAAGCGACGTGCGCGAGCATCCTCCGGCCAACCACATCGCCGATGGCGTAGATACCATCCACGTTTGTTGAAAGCCTCTCATCAACCTGTATTGAGCCGCGATCCGTCGCGATTCCGAGTTCTTCCACACCCAAACCTTCCAAGAAAGGTCGCCGTCCCGTAGCCATCAGAACCACGTCTGCCTCCACGGTTTTCTCGGCAGCCCTTTTCTCGTAGACTACACGCAGCAGATCGCCCGCGCGCTCGATCCGGTGCACTGCGACACCGACCTCTGTGGTTACGCCTCTCGCAGGGAGGAGACTGACGTACTTGCGCGCAAACTCCGTATCAACTTCCTGCATCACCCGTCCGAGGGCTTCAAGGACGGTTACCTTGGCCCCAAGCGTGGCAAAAATTGCTGCAAACTCCTGTCCGATGATTCCGCCGCCCACTACAACCAGCCGCGAGGGCGGCGTTTCCAGGTCGAGAATCTCCCGGGTTCCCATCACTCCGGGCAGGTCGGCCCCGGGAATAGGCGGAGTCCATGAACGGGACCCCGTGGCTATGACGATGCTCCGCGAGCGGATCGTCTCACCGGATTCCAGACGTATGTGGCCCGGTTCAGCGATCCGGGCCGCGGCAGGCAGGAGTTGCACGCCTCTTTCAGCCAGAAGCGAAGAGAGGCTCGTCACCAGGGTATCTACGGCGCCATTCTTCCGCCGCACTATATGTGCATAATCGATCCTCGGCGCAGCGTCGATGATTCGCTCCTGCGCCGCGCGCTGCATCCACCGGACTCCCTCCATGTCGGAGAGAATCGCTTTGGTAGGAATACAGCCGCGGTTGAGACAGACGCCGCCCAATCGCTCCTTCTCGATCAGGGCGACTGACAGGCCAAGCGCTCGGCCCTTGAGCGCGGCCATGTACCCGCCCGGACCAGCGCCGATAATCGCCATGTCGTAGTGGTCAGGCATGAGCGTCGGTCCCGCAGAAATCCCTACTTTTTGTCTTGGGTGGCGGAAGGTTGTGGTCCGGACGGCTGTTGCCCTTCGGCGCCTGCGTCGAAGATCTGAATGACTTTATCGGTGATATCCACAAGACCCTCAGAGTACGCAAAGACGCTCGCGGGCAATACTGCTTTCAGACCGGCAGTTTTGGCTGCTTCTGCAATCGCTTTTTTCACCTCGGGGCCAAGCGCGTTTTCGATAGATCTTCTCTTGTAATCGACCTTGACCTGCTGGGCTTCGCGCTCAGCCTTCCTATCGTCTCGCTTCGCCTTGAGTTTCGCTACAAGCTCCGATCGCTCATCCGGCTTAAGAGAGTCCTTCGGACCTTTGAGCTTTTCCTCGATCTCTTTGATCTCCTGATCAAGCTTTGCAATTTTTACGTTCGATTCAAGTTGGATTTCACGGACACTGTGATGTGCCAGTTGCATTCTTCGTGATTTGCGATACAGCTCTTGCAGGTCGACTTTGCCGATGGTGATTTCCGCCGCCGCGGCAGTCCCGATCCACGCGGTGACCATGAGCACGGATGCGGCAATCGCGATCGTCTTGAGCCGAGCTGTTTCCGTCATATCAGTTCTCCTCTCGAAATGCACATACCTCACTTGAGCCGCGTCATTCGGAGAAACCATCCGCGGCGCGGGCAATGTGCGGGGGGTTGTCTATCGGCAGGGCATAACTATCGGAAAATAGACCAGCGCTTCAACCCATTTCCAGTTTTTTTTCTATTTTTGACAAACGCTCGTCGATGGAGTCCAACCGGAAAAGGATCGCTCTGAGAGTTTCCGTTGTCTGTATCGTCGGGGCCGCCGATTCGTCCACCACGGGCAGGAGAGGCTCTTCGACGGTGACTGTGATTAAATCAAGCGTGGCTTCCTCTTTCGGCTCTTGCGCCGTGCTTTCGGCTTCCGGTTGGACCTTCGCTTCTTCTGCTCGAGCAGCGGACGGCGGTGGTGCGGGCACGGCTTTCAAGGGCGGTCTCGCCGGTTTGGGCGCGGTTGCGCGGGCAGTTGCGGCGGGTTCCTTTTGCTGTTTGAGTTCTGGCTTGTCCTTCGGTTTAGGCTTCGGTTTCGGTTCAGACGGGGCCGCCGGCCTTGGCTTGGGTTCGGCAGCAGCTTTTGGAGGGATTTTGGGCGCTGCGGCTCTGGACACTTGCTCTTCCACCAGGGCCTGAGCCAGCGAGCGTTTCAATTCCGCAGAAGCGTGCTCCAGGCCCGGAACAGGATCTTGTTCGATTGCACTTGGCGCCTCAATCGGCTTTTCCGCCTGGACCGTCGTCTCTACGACAGGGGCGGGAACCGGTTCGGGCTCTGGAGCTTGTTCTGGAATTTTTTCCGGAGCCGAGACTTCTCCGGGAGGCGGTTCGGGCGGCTTCAGGCTCAACCCTTTGAAAAAATCGTTGAATTCGTCTTTGGTCATTTTGCCGGCGCGATAGAGCGGCTGCAACATGACGGCCAGTTCCTGATCACTAGTCCTGTATTGCTTAATAATATCGCTTTTGAGCACGCCATCCTTTATGGCGGCAAGAAGTTCCAGCGGCGTGACGAGCTGTTCCAGCTTGGCCATAGGACTATCTCCTGAGAATCATGGACGAATTGTAATTATATAGAATGCGCATATCCAACGCAAGCTCAAAGACATCTCACGTGCACGGATTCATAGGAAAACTCCCTCAACAGGGTACAATGATCATGCAGGGGCACACCCGCGCGTGCTCCCCAATCAGGACAGACGCGCGGGTCTGCCCCTACAATAGGCGGGTGAATAGGTCGCCATAATAGCAAGTTCCTATCGGATGAATGCGGGACCCTTACGCAAGAAAATAGGGTACCGTTTTCAGGAGTCGCCTCGTCTGTACGCCCTCTGCCGTGCAGCAAGATGTTCCCGCCCGCTCGCATGGCTGAACGCTCGCGGCAGCGCCTTTCCTTGACGGGCGGATGTACCTGAGTTAGGCTTTATGTGCGGCGGCTCTCGGCCATATCGACCCACTCAATCAAATTCCTCCGCGGCGGCTCTTTCCGCGGTCGAGGCAAGAAGCCTCCGTCAAGATCGCGTGCGATTCACGCGCGCATGACTAAGGTCCACTTCAAGGTGTTTTGCTGAAGATTGGGATCGCGGGCGGGCGCCCTATGGCAGCGCAGGTTCCCCGAAATTCTCTTCACAAGACCCGTTGGCACAGAGGAGCACACGGGATGTCTTATCCCTCTTCCAAGAAAGAGTATTGCGGTATTTTTGGAATTTACGGCGCGGAAGACCCCGCGGCGCTCATCTATTTGGGGCTGTATGCGCTCCAGCACCGCGGCCAGGAATCTGCAGGAATCGTGGTCAGCGATGGGACTTCCGTCCAGTCTCATAAGGGAATGGGTCTAATCTCGGATGTCTTCAAACCGGATATCATCCACGGTCTTAAGGGAAAGATGGGGATCGGCCACGTGCGCTATTCCACTACGGGCAGCTCGATGCTCCGTAATGCACAGCCTTTCCTCGTGGAGCAGATTGACCGAATCTTCGCGCTTGGTCACAACGGCAATATCGTCAACGTGGCGAGTCTGCGGCGGAGCCTCGAAGCTAAAGGCGCAATCTTTCAGACTACCACCGACTCGGAACTGATCGCACACTTGATGCTCCACAAGAAAGGGACCCTACCCGAACGGCTTGTCCGAGTATTCGAAGAGTTGAAGGGCTCGTGGTCGGTGGTAATGCTCACACCTGAGGGCATCCTTGCCGCGCGGGACCCGTTCGGTTTCAGGCCGCTCTGCATAGGCAGAAAAGGGGACGCGCTTATATTTGCATCCGAAACGTGCGCGCTGGACATTATAGAAGCGGACTACATTCGGGACGTGGAACCCGGTGAAATCGTTATAGCAAACCGGCACGGGCTCCATTCGATACAAGGGCCGAGAAAACCGCACCGAGCCATGTGCATCTTTGAGTATATCTACTTCGCACGGCCCGATTCTGCCATTTTCGGTCACGGGGTATACAGGGTGCGCAAAGAATTGGGCCTCCAGGCCGCTCTCGAAAATCCCGCGGAAGGGGCGGACATTGTGGTTCCAATGCCGGCTTCGGGCAATTATGCCGCTCTCGGCTTCTCCCAAGGGAGTGGTCTCCCTTACGAATACGGCGTGATCCGCAATCACTATGTGGGCAGGACGTTCATTCAGCCCTCGCCTCAGGTGCGAGACCTTGGGGTCAAACTGAAACTGAATCCGGTACGGGAGATCCTGGAAGGAAAGAGTGTGGTGGTGGTGGACGACTCCATCGTCCGAGGAACCACCAGCAAGTTGCGGACGCGGACTCTGCGTGACGCGGGCGCCCGCGAAATCCACATGCGGATCAGTTGTCCCCCAATTAAATATCCCTGCTATTATGGGATCGATTTCTCGAGCAGGGGCGAGCTGATCGCTTGCACAAGCACGGTGGACGAAATCTGCAAATTCATCGGGGCTGATTCGCTTGGTTATCTGAGCCTTGAAGGCATGTTTAAGGCAATGCCGTACCCGGCGAAAGAGTTCTGCACCGCGTGCTTTACCGGTAAGTATCCAGTCAAGATCACTGACGAATTTACCAAAACGTGCCTCGAGGGAGGCATAAGTTGATTTCACCGAGTTCGGAGTTTATCCCCTCACTATGAAAGGAGAGAAAACATGGCGCCGCCGTTGCTGATTCCAGTACTGAGGCTCATCGGGTGGGCCGCCGCGGGCTTTGCGGTGGCCGTGGGGTGGAAGCTCGGTTCGGAGCTGGTTGAGGTGGCAATGGGGAGAAAAACCCTCAAATGGCCGGAGTGGCCGAGTCGGCCGGAGTCTTCGGAAAGTAAGACGGACATCCTGATGCGACGGTTCGACAAGGTTTCAGGCCAGGAGGGGTAGAAGTCGCTCGAAAAGCTCGTCCACGCGATTCTTCATCGCCTCTGAGTCCTCGGGCCGGTCATGCTCGTGGCCAAGGAGGTGAAGGACGCCGTGGGTGAGAAGGTACACGAGCATTTCCATGTTGGTGTAACCAAGCTTCTCCGCGTCCGCAGCGGCCAAGTCCGCGCAGATGACCACGTCGCCAAGCAGATCCAAGTTCGGCGCTCCCTCCCCCCCTTCATGCTGTGAAAATGAAAGCACGTTGGTGGGACCTTGCTTCCCCCGGTAGGTCGCATTGAGTTGAGCCATTTCCTCCGCGTTCACCAATGAAATCGACAGGACGGTGGACGCGCTACATCCCAAGCCTTCTAATAACCGCTCCGTTATCTTCGTCAGACCGCTGGATTCGATTTCGATCGCGCTCTGCCTGTTGTCCAAAAATATCTCCATTCTGTTTTTCCCTGGCTTTGACGTCGTCCGGATACTCTACCCTCGAGTGAAGGATCCCCTGCAAAGCGCGGACAAACGACCGTGTCACCGAGTGCAGGTCTTTGAGCGTGAGAGTGGACTGATCGAGCTGCCCTTCGCTGAACATCCCCATGATGAGGCTCTGGACCCGTTTCTGAATCCGTGACGGGGTGGGATCGTTCAGAGTACGACACGCTGCTTCTACCACATCAGCCATCATGACCAGTGCAGCCTCTTTCGTCTGAGGTCGCGGGCCGGGGTAGCGGTACTTGTCTTCGCTGACCGAATGATCTTTGTCCACGCGTTCCAGGGCCTTGCTGTAGAAATATCGAATCAGGTTCGACCCATGGTGCTGCTGGATAATGTCGATGATGGGCCACCCCAGGCGGTGCTCCTTGGCCAGTTCAACTCCGTGCTTTACATGCGACACGAGGATGAGCGCGCTCATGCTCGGTTCCAGCTTGTCGTGGGGATTTATGCCTCGCTGCTGGTTTTCGATGAAATAGGACGGCATGGACTTTTTGGCGACCTTCCCAATGTCGTGATAGTACGCGCCGACCCTCGCCAAAAGAGGATTTGCACCGATCTGTTCAGCCGCTGCTTCGGCAAGGTTCCCGACCATAATCGAATGATGGTACGTGCCCGGCGCCTCCAGAGACATCTTCCTGAGCAGCGGATGGTTGAGATTCGCCAGCTCAAGCAGTCCAACG
>JAIWNO010000131.1 GCA_020216785.1 Desulfomonile sp. | reverse complement strand
TTAGTGGTGTAGCCCAAGGCCTCAAGGAGCGGGGCAAGTCCGAGCACCAAAAGCCCGGACAAAAAGCCGCCGCCGAATGCGAACCCGATTGCCATGAGGTCTTCTTTTCCTGTCAGCTGCGCGAGCGCCATCTTAATCGCTGCTACGGAGCACACGTTGACCAAACCGGTCAACAGGCCCGCGCGCACCACGGACGTCCGGTCCATGATACGACCCATGCCCTGAATGCCTACGATCCCCGACAGCAGGTAATAGCAGAAGAGGTAGACCTCACCCTCTACGGCAAGCGTTCCCGCAACCGCGCTGAGCACGGTAAAAATGAACGCTGTCCAACCGTTTACCATCTGCGCGATAAGCATCGGCCCCGTCGCCATGGGCGCGGCATAGAGAATTGAGCGCGCGGTGACGGCCTCGCCCGCGGTAGGCACAGCAGACATAGCGAACGGCGACAGCGCGGCGAAAAACCGAGCGAGAGCGACAGAGCCGACCAGAAGAACACAAAAGATGAAGAGGTCGGCGTTGGCGTTCCTGGAGCGCTCCGAGTGCCTCTCAATATGGAAGAAGGAGAGCTGCAACAAGAGAACCAGCGTCAGCGCAAACCCGGCAAGAATCATGTAGCGTCGATACGGCGGATTGGCGTTGGCCAAGCCTGCCAGCTTCTTCAGGTGGCCTTCGTTGACCGGCTCGCCCTTTTTGATGATCGTTTCGCCTTTCGCCATCTCGAAAAAGACGTCCTTTACCGAATCCAACGCAGCTTTGCGCCGCGCTGCACTCTGCTCACGATTGTAGGTGATATTGACATTGATGAGGTCCATGGCGAGACGGCGGATGGCCTTGGACAGCGCGGGGTCGAGCGTCGAGCCCTTGTCCTCGACGTTGATAAAGTTGGTCGCCTCTTTAAGATCGAAGAGCGTCGAGGGGTCCTTCAGCAACTCCAGTTTTTGCTGCGATTTCAACCACAGATGAATGCCCTTTTTGCCGTCGCGCATTACCAGCTCACGGCTGAGGACTACCCCTTTGAGAAGGACCGGAACAACCAGCGATGCCAAGTCGCGAGGTATCCTGGGATTGAAGCCGTTCGCTTTAAGGATCGTGAACGTGGAATTCGACACGGACGCGCCTATCAGGTTTTCGAACCGTGTGCGCAGCTCGTTATCGTCAAGGGCTCGAAAAGGCTGGGTTTGCGGTTGATTCTTGTCGGCCGATTCCGCAGGCTCCACGGGTTGGTCCGGCTTTGCCGCACGGGCCGCGGACTCGCGGGCCAAATATTCGTTCATAAATGTGAACGCGGAGACTATTCGAGTTTCCACGTCCCGCGCCATCACATCATCGAAGTCATAGACCGGCAAGACGGATTTGAGCGCTTCATCGCGGTTCTTGTTCGTCGCTGCCTCGTCGATGGCCCTGAAATTGATCGGCGATACGATGGTTTCTTTGGCAGGCTCGCCGATTGTCAGATTGTAGACGTGGAAGGAGGTCGGCGCCATCATCGACGCGGCAACCAGCGACGTCAAGGTAATGACGATCCACCTCTGCCATTTCGATTCTCTCAGGATGGCGAATCGGCCTGCAAATGCCGTCTCGATCCGTTTCCGAGCCGAAAATGCAGCGGTGTGAAGGGTAAGGGGGAACTTTCCGTGTTCGGAGTTCCTGTTCTTATCAGTCGTTTCGGGCATGTAGCCTTATCTCCGACCTCGCCCTGTGCCGGTATCGGTCCTTTTTTCGTATGCCTTGATAATGTCCTGCACGAGTGGGTGGCGCACGACGTCTTGATCGGTAAAGGTCACGAACGCGATTCCTTCGATACCTTGGAGGATCTCCCGGGCTTCTACAAGTCCGGACCGGGTCCCGTTTGGCAGGTCGATCTGGGTGACGTCTCCGGTAATCACCGCCTTGGACGAGTAACCCAGTCTTGTCAAGAACATTTTCATCTGTTCGGATGTTGTGTTCTGTGCTTCATCCAGGATTACGAAAGAATCGTTGAGCGTACGACCTCTCATGAACGCCAGCGGCGCCACCTCAATATCGCCTCGCTCGATCATACGTTGTGCCTTTTCAAAGTCGATCATATCATGGAGTGCGTCGTAGAGTGGTCGCAAGTACGGGTTTACTTTCTCGTAAAGGTCACCAGGCAAGAAACCGAGCCGTTCACCGGCTTCAACCGCCGGTCTTGTAAGAATAATCCGCCTCAGCTCCTTGCGAAAGATCGATGCCACGGCCATCGCCATGGCGAGATAGGTCTTGCCCGTCCCCGCCGGACCTATCCCGAAAACAATGTCATGTGCGCGAATCGCCTGCACATATTCCTTCTGGGTGAGGCTCTTCGGCGTGACGGGTCTCTTACCGGGGGAAGTGAACACCTGGTCTCTCAGAAGGTCCCTGAGTCTGGCATCGGGGCTGGAGGTGAGGACGCGCACCCCTTGATCGATGTCCGCCGGCTGAACGGGGTACCCGTCACGAACGAGGGGGTAGAGCTGTTTAAGAAGCCTCTCCGCGATCTCTCCCTCGGGGGATTCCCCGAAAATGGTGAGAGAGTTGCCCCTCACCGCGATCTCGACGTTGAGGGTTCTTTCTATGTGCTTGATATTCTTACTTAATTCTCCTACAAGTGCCTGAAAGGCACCTATATTGTCAAAACTGACGCGGCGAGGAACTTTTTCGCCTTGCTCCGACTGATTAGCTTTCAAGGAGGCTCCGGGCGCTCCTCAACACCTGAAAAATGTTTCCAACCGACATCGTAATCGGGGTCGCACCGAGGACCGTGCATCCATTTGCGCTTCCGTCGGCTTCATCCTGTCAACGCCCTACCGGCCGTTTCCTTCAAGTACAATAATACCACCGCACAAGGATGGGAATCAAATCAATACCGTTGAACTAAGAAGAGCGAATGATTAGACTCGCTGTCTCATACCATCAGGAGAAGCTGTTCCATGTCACCACCAGCATCGTCGGCGAATCCTGCCCGAGCATTCGTACGGCTCGTCGAGCTTATCGAAACGCTCCGTTCCGATAGCGGTTGTCCGTGGGATCGGAAGCAGACCCCCATGTCCTTCCATCACTACATCCTTGAGGAATACCACGAACTCGTCCAAGCCATGAGCGAAAACGACGCGGAAGCGATCGCTGATGAAATGGGGGACCTTTTGTTCCTCGTGGTTTTCGTGGCCTACATGCTTCAGCAGCAGGGGGGGGCGACGCTGGAAGCCGTGATTGACGGGGTCGTCGAAAAGATGACCCGCCGACACCCGCACGTCTTTGGCGATGCAGTGGCGAAAGACCCGGAACAGGTGATGGACAACTGGGCAAAAATCAAGGCCGCTGAAGAGAACATTCGGCGCCGGGACTCGCTCCTGGAGGGAATTCCTCGAAGCTTGCCCGCGATCAAGAGGGCACAAAAGCTTGCCAGGCGAGCGGCACGGGTCGGATTCGACTGGAGCGGTCCTGAAGATGTGCTCGCAAAGATTGATGAGGAGTTGCGGGAACTCAAGGCGTCCGTATCAAGCGGGTCTCGAACGCACATTCGTGAGGAAATCGGGGACCTCTTCTTCGTCGTTGCCAACGTTGCAAGACATCTTGAAATTGACGGCGAAACCGCGCTCAACGAGACGTCAGACAAATTCGAGCGCCGCTTCCGGTATATCGAGCGGGCATTGGCCGACGCAGGCAAGTCATTTCAGGGCACGGACCCGGCCGAGATGGACCGCCTGTGGGACGAAGCGAAGGCACAGGAGAAAGATGCGGGCGGTGAAGGACGTTGAGTAAGAAGATTGATACCGATGCGCTCTCAAAGAGGTAATTTCAACGACGTTCGGAAGGGGCGGACCCGCGTGTCTGCCCGGATTTGGGCGCACACGCTGGTGCGCCCCTACAGGGCCATTGTACGATCTTAAACGCAATATCGTATTAGACATACAAGGTTGAATCGGAGACCGCCCCTGCCATGTATTGTCTCATTCCTGGGCTTATGAAACATCGGCCGGTCATTTTTCCATGGCCAAACCGACAAGAAGACCGCAATTACTGCGCGTCCATGGTCAGCGGGGCATCTCCGCGATGCCGGGGATGTTGATCATGTGGGTCCCACCCTCCTTTTGCACGATCACGTCGAGCGTATCGCCCCTGATACCGAGTGAAAGCGTCGCCTGCCCTTTCGGCACTTCGAGGCCTGTAATTTCACGCAGGATTTCCAGACCTCTCGCAATGAACATCGACGGCGCCTTGGGCAGGTCGTAGGTGGTATCCCCGAAGACCCGCACCCCGTGGTCTTTCTCGATGGAGAAGCGCACCGCTCTTTCTTCGATCGCGTCAAGGAACACGAGCGCAAGATACTTGAGCGGGGCCTCATCGGCATCGGTGCCGGGCTCTTCATTCCAACCCCTTTTTTCCCACAGTTCCAGCGCGGGACGCGCCTTCACTTCCATAAAGCAATCCATCTGCTGTTGCAGTCTCAATTGGGGACTTGCATTGCCGGCCATCGCGACATCTCCTTTCAGCAATTCCCGGATTCACTTAATGACATGTGGCGCACGATGTAGCCGAGCATCCGCTGCACGACGATCCGCCTCCGGATGACTTGAAGTCACCCGCGGCGCTCTTGAAGCTGCACGCGGACATCACGCGCTTGACATCCCCGCCACACTGGGGACACACTACTTCCTGATTACCGAACACGAGTTTCTCGAATTGACCGCATTTGCTGCAGGTGTACTCATAGATAGGCATGATAGGGAATTCCTCCTCAGTTCTGCCAAATAAGATGTTCTTTGCCGGGAAAAGATTCAAGGTGTCTGTCGCCCGAGGCCCTCAGGGCATTCCTTGTCGAAGTACACGACCGTGTCTCCGGAGGGAAAGGTGAGCGTGGAGCCCTGGGTGGTCTCAACGAATCGAGCCGGTGCGAAAAGGTTCTGGGCCGTGACTCTTGCCGCTTTCGGAAGAGAGTCGGGGTCGAGTTGTTTCACCGCGGCCTTACCGTCAGCATACGAGAGCTTCACCCGTCCATCGCACCCCACCCGCGTGGCAGTCGCGCAACCGGTTCGCGTTGCCTTGCCCGCGCATCCTCCGATGATGAGCACCACCCCGAGAACGCACGCGACAAGTCTCCACAACTTCACCTTGACCTCGGATCACATGGAAAATCTTGATTTTTTTAGCATAGTCGGCTGAAGGTGTCAACGGATTGTTGTAATCATGTGATCGGGAGACGAATCAGGCGTCAGCGAGTGCTTCCAGCGACGCTCCGCAAGCGCGCACACGCGGGCCGGCCCCGGTCTTGATCGGGGGAGGCCCCAACAGTGGTCTATGATCTCTGCGGCGATTGAGTTCCCATGTCCCGGTTTTTTTATGGTTACAATGAATCATGAAAGTCCTCGGCCTCGGCCAACTCTCCGTGGCTTCGCCTCGGAGATGGGTAGTAAGAGGTCAACGGTGTGCCCTCCCGGGGAGGGGAGACGCATCTCTCTCCGCGCCTCCCCATATCTACCCGATGGCAGGTGCTCATGGCTGCGACTTTCATACAACTCTTCCTTCCCCAGCGGGCAGTTTCTTCGCATAAATGGGTGGTTTGCGTTCGAGCAATCATTCATTTGCGTGGAGTTGGAAATGCCGGCGGGATGTCATTGCGATTCGACGACTTACAAAGCTGTTACGACGCGGCGATTTTCCGCGGAAAATTGCTTGACTGCCTGCAAATAGGCAACTATAGAGATGGTGTCTACATCTGGTCAAGGCAGAGTGAGGAGGAGGGGTTATGACCAAAGCGGAATTCATCGACGCGCTGGCCAAGATGGGGGGCACCACCAAGAAACAAGCCGGTGAGGTGTTCCAGTTGGTGTTCGGGTGCATCGCTGAGCAGCTTAAGTCGGGCGAACAGGTGTCGGTCCCGGGGTTCGGGAAGTTTTCCGTGGTCAAGCGGGCCGCACGCACGGGAATCAACCCGCGCACGAAGAAAAAGATCAAGATCAAGGCCACGAAAGCCCCGAAGTTTTCTGCGGCCAAAGGGTTGAAAGAGGCCGTCAAATAATGATACCGCGGCCCGGATGAGCTCAGGTTGGGCGGAGTCGCGGCGGCGGAAGACTTGGTGGTTGACCTGCTCACGGCGTCAAGTGGGTGTCGTGCAGGATCTTCAGTGTGTTGAACTGTTGTGCAGAGCATGTTCAACGCAAAAGGGCAGGTTTGCGCGCCGCAAGATATGAGTTTGACTCCCTCATACGACCATAATAAGTAACAACCACGACGAGGCTGTGTAAAGAACCGGGAAACTCCCTGTAGGGGCGGGACTCGGATCCGCCCCTCCCCAAGGCCGTCGCTGACGACCACGTAAAGACCTTTCTGAATAGTTCCCTACGTTTGCTGCCTTATGGCCGGCTTATGCGCGGTCCTGACAGTGGGTTCTTTATCCGAAGCATTTCCATAGAAATGGCCTTCTGGTATAATTCGTCAGTAGCGTCCGCTGGACTGAGACCGTAAAGCTCGGGCGTGTCGCTGACGGCATCGGATCTTGCCGGAATCAGAAACCGCCCGGAGCGACCGACTGGTGGTAGTCGATGTTTGCAGTTGGGTTCTTCATTGACGCGCTTGCAGGTGTTCTTAGTATCGTTCTTCAAATTTATATGTGGATCGTTATCATCGCTGCCCTCATTTCATGGGTGGGTCCCGATCCGTATAATCCCATCGTTCGGTTTCTCCGTGCGATGACGGAGCCGGTATTTGGGTTCGTGCGCCGCCTGGTCCCCCTTCCTCAAGTGGGGATTGATTTCTCTCCCCTCATTGTGCTGCTGGTGATTGTGTTTCTGCAGCAGTTTCTCGTGAATACCCTTCATCATTTGGCTCGTACGCTCCAATGAACCTACGCGACGGCCGAATCTCGAGACCCGGTTGCGCTCTAGAAGATCGATTGAGAAAAGCCTTTACGTGGTCGTCAGTGACGGCCTTGGGGAGGGGCGGACCTGAGACCCGCCCCTACAGTCTCTCGTGCCACGATTGGGACCCGTCCGGGCATTTTGAGACAGTCTCCCGCGCGTGCGCCCTGTTTGATCTTCGCTACGGTCAAAAAGGGCGCACACGCGGGGCCTGACCCGGACTTGATTGGAGGTCGGCACCTCCCTGTGCCGTGAAAACCATCCAGCCCGGAACGCTGGTAGAAATAGGAACATTTCGCTCATGGTTCTCGAAGATCTACCAGACGGTATTGCCCTGCGCGTCCGTGTCATACCGCGGGCGAGACGCACAGCGCTCGCGGGCGTCCGGGGCGATTCACTCGTCGTGAAGCTCACCGCGCCTCCGGTGGACGGCGCCGCCAACAGCGCGCTTGTGGAGTTCCTTGCCGAGGCCCTTGGGGTCCCCGTCTCCGCCGTCAAAATAGTGAGTGGTGCGAATTCGCGCAGCAAGACGCTCGTGATTTCTCGAATTGACGTTGCCTCCGCCGCGACTCGCCTAGGTCTGCCGGTTGTGTCCCAAGCGTGAGGAAAAAAGCACCGGAAACCGTTCGATAGGGAATGGCGGCTCGGTAGGGATGGGACAGGATCGCGCATTCGGTAACGGGCAAAAAAGCAAGGACAGCCATCGTCCCGACACAAATATCCCAAAAGGATTCGCATGGTTGCGTACATGCCTGCATAACAGTGTTTCCGAACCCCATAGTCGAAGTGAGGCCCGTGAGGCGCACTGTTGCAAGCGGAAAGGCGATTCCGGCCCTGAATAAGGCCAGTTTTTTCTTGACACCGCCCCGGCTCCGATGATAATAAGCACATAATCTTCATTAAGACGGTTAAATAGTCGATCCTCCCTCGTGCCCACCGAGGGAAAGCCACGGTGCAGGGGCTTTGGGTTCCTGAGCCGGGAAGGATCGGCGTAGTTTTTAACAGTGATTGGGTGAGCAACAGGTGTGTTGTTGCCTTGGGGCATGATTTTCACTTTTCGTTTACTGTTCAGGATTAGGAGGAAGAGATGAGAAAAGCTTTGGCATTAACTATTGCGGCCCTGCTCGTCGCAGGATTTGCCGCGACCGCGCTCGCGTGGGAATTCGAAATGACGGGTTCCTGGGAAAACCGCCTGCGCTATTTCGGGCGAACCGGCAATAACGACCTCTTCGGTATTGCCTCGCTGCAGGAAGGTCCGGCTGCGGCCGCCGGCGTCGGCCCGTTTGTAGGTTTCGCCGGGCCGAGCACATGGGGTCGCGGCGCGGTCGCTCCTGCCAACGCCGACAACTCCAACATCGTGATCACCCGCGGCGGCTTCTCCACGTGGGGCAGCGACGCGGCGATCCACGATCAGAAGATGACGTTGGTCCCGACCATTAAGGTGAACCCTGCGATCAGGGTGCATGGCGTGTACACGGTGGGCGGTTACCGGAACAAGTACAACCAGACCGCCGGCGGCGTGGGCGTGCCCCCGTTTGAGCGCTGGTACATGCACGACTCCAGCCCGAACGCGGCGTACAACACCGCAGCCATCGGCAGCTGGGAGCAGATCCGTGCAACCTTCCACACTCCGTGGGCAACCTTCTCAATCGGTGTGAAAGACTTCCCCTTGGGTGTGGCCTCCAACCTTGGCTACAACACTCGTGCGAACGCTTTCCTGGCGGTTGTGCCGTACGGCCCGTTCCGTTTTCTGGGGGCGATCTGGTTGACCGACAGCGCGCTCGAAAGCTATCCCATGTCGCCTGACCGCGTTGGAAATGCGGCGCAGAACCAGTTGTTCCAGAGCTACTTTGTCATCTACCGCAACGGCCCGCTGGAGATCGGCGCCGGCCCTCTCTGGCAGCTGCGGCACCAGAATGAGGGTGTGTCCCTAGTTGCCGGAATCCCCTTGATCACAGATGTAACAGTCACGGACTATCAGGTTTATTTCAAGTACTTCAACGGGCGCTTCTTTGCCAACGGTGAATACGCGTGGGCAATGATCAACCAGTATCCCACGCTCCTTGGAACGGCAGGCTCGGTTGCGGCGTTTAATGGTGGAGCGACGGAAACGCACATCGAGAATTATAACGCGTTCGTTGAAACAGGTGTGGTCATCGGACCCTCCAAGATCTCTCTGTTGTGGGTGCAGTCGTCCGGCGCTGTGCTCAACAACGGCAGCAACGTTGGTATGCAGGTTGGTTTAGGGCTGACGGGGCGCAACCCGAAGGTGTATGCGGTCAGGGCCATCAACTACCAGGCCATGGAGCCGTATGAGTGGCTGATGTTCAACACCTACGCGGGCGGCACCCAGACCTTCCATGCTGACGGCACCGGTCAGATGGCCGATGCTTATGCGTTTGCCGGCCGTTACGACCATGCGGTTGCCAGCAACTTGAACATCTGGGGCAGCTACATTTGGGCCCACCGACTTGAGAAAGCCGGCGTGTGGTTCGGCCAGTTCAGCAACACCGGCGCGAACGTTGGCTCTTTCGCCGCTGCGACTGCGCTCGCCGGACTGTATGGCCGTACGAGCCCGTTTGTTGAAGATGGCTTTATCGGCTGGGAAGCGAACGTTGGTTGCGACTGGAAACTCCTCGAGGGTTTGACCTTCAAGACCCGTTATGCCTACTGGCAGCCGGGTGACTATTTCAAGGAAGCCTTCCAGGCAATCGGCGTACGTGGCGGAGCTGTTGTCGGAAACGCCATGTTCCTGAGCCGCGACGCCATTCAGGCGGTGCAGGGCTCGATCCTGATCGAGTTCTAATCCGAACGCAAATCGACCTTTGTTCACCAAGCCCGGAGGGTTCGCCCTCCGGGCTTTTTTGTGGCAGTTTCGTTGTCGGCCTTGGGTGGGGGCGGGTCTGAGACCCGCTCCTACCAGATCATTGTTGCATGACTGGGTCAGGATATGGCGTTTGACCCTGCAATCCATGACAGGCGGTCGATTCGGCTGAAGGGGTACGACTATTCCTTGCCCGGCCCGTACTTTGTGACGATATGCGCCTTCAAGAACCAATGTATCTTCGGCGAGGTCATTGATGGCGCCATGCGGTTGAATGAAATCGGCGACCAGGTCGCCGATTGGAGGTTGAATTTGGAAG
>JAIWNO010000130.1 GCA_020216785.1 Desulfomonile sp. | reverse complement strand
CCGGGTTTCCTTCAATCGGGACCGACACCTTCGCAATCATGCCCAACCATTTGCACGCGATCATCAGCATTGTAGAGGCGGACCCGCGGGTCCGCCCTATTCGGCCCGAATCGCTCCTACTCCCACTCAATCGTACTGGGCGGCTTTGACGAGATGTCGTACACGACGCGATTAATCCCTCGCACCTCGTTGATAATGCGGTTGGAGATGGTTGCGAGCACGTCCTGCGGCATCCGGAACCAGTCCGCGGTCATGCCGTCGGTGGCTTCCACTGCACGCAAGGCTGCAACATGCTCGTACGTGCGGCCGTCACCCATTACGCCCACCGACCTGACCGGAAGGAGAACTACGAAAGCCTGCCAGATGTCGCGGTAAAGCCCGGCCTTGCGGATCTCCTCCATCGCTATGGCGTCGGCATCCTGCAGCAGGCGCACCCGATCCGGGGTCACTTCACCGAGTATGCGCACTGCCAGGCCCGGACCCGGGAATGGATGCCGCCAGATCAAAGATTCGGGAAGCCCCAGCTGTGCGCCGAGTTCACGCACCTCGTCCTTGAACAACTCACGCAACGGCTCAATGAGCCTGAGGCGCATGCGCTCAGGCAGACCGCCGACGTTATGGTGCGTCTTGATCGTGGCCGATGGTCCCCCCCTCGACGACACACTTTCGATTACGTCGGGATAGAGCGTGCCCTGAGCGAGGAACCCCACCCCCGGTACCGCCTCGGCTTCCTCCTCGAACACTCGGATGAATTCCTCACCGATGATTCGTCTCTTGATTTCGGGATCGGTTACGCCGGCCAGTTTGGAAAGAAAGCGCTCCGACGCGTCAACATAGTGGAGACTGATTCCCATATGGTCGAAGGTGGTCCGAACTTCCCGGGCCTCGTCCTTCCTCAGAAGACCGTTATTGACAAATATCGGGTGCAACCGAGGGCCGATCGCCCGAGCCAACAGCGCAACCATGACCGACGAGTCGACCCCGCCTGAAAGCGCTGCAACCACACGTGCCTCCCCCACAAGCTCTCGGACTCGGTCTACGGTGCTCTCAATAAAAGAGGCCATGGTCCACGTCGGCCCCAGACCGGCAATATCGAAAAGAAAATTGCGCAGAACCGTAGCTCCTTGGGGAGTATGGACCACCTCAGGGTGAAACTGGACGCCTGCAATTCGCCGCTGAGTGTCTTCAAACGCTGCGACCGGCGTGTCGGCAGTTGATGCGACCACAGTAAAGCCGGCGGGCACCTCGATCACCATGTCGCCGTGGCTCATCCAGACTTGTGCACCTTCGGATATCCCTCTGAGCAAGGTTGAGCCGGGCCGCACGGCATTCAAATAGGCACGGCCGTACTCACGCTCCCTTGCCGGCTCGACCTTGCCGCCGAGCGCGTGGGCAATCGCCTGCAGACCGTAGCAGATCCCGAGCACCGGCGTTCCAAGATCGAGGAGCCTCCGGTCCAGTTGAGGCGAGCCCTCGTCGTAAATGCTTGCAGGCCCGCCCGAAAGGATAATTGCGGCTGGTTTCCGGCCAAGCGCTGTTTCGAGCGCGGTATGGCAAGGGTGTATTTCGCAGTACACCCGAGCTTCTCTGACACGGCGAGCTATGAGCTGGGTATACTGGGAGCCGAAGTCTACGATGAGCACGTACGGCGGGGCGATCACTGCATGTCCTCTGCAGAAAAGAAAAAACCGAGGCAAAGCCCCGGTCTTTTCGATCAAACACTATTAGGTAAGCGAGTCCGACTTACTTGACGGCCTGCTTCTTGACATACTGGTACTGGAGGCCGCCCTCCACGGTCGGGTTGCATCCAGGGGACACGATAGCATATTTCTCTTCGCTCTTGACAAACTGGAACCCAGGTGCCACTGCGGGGGGAGCGCCCCAACCCACGGGCCCCATCATAGCCGGAGCAACACACTTCGGGGGGATAACCTGAGTCTTCATGGAGCACTTCACGGATTTCCAGGTCCCCCAGGGAGCAATGCCGCCCGTGTACTGTTCGCAGCCACGAGAAAACAGTGCGCTGAAGCCGCCGGGGCCGGTTTCCTTCTTGAAGGTGGTCTTCACCTTCATGGGGATCATGATAACGTCGCCGTGAGTTGCAAAGCCGGGAGGCATCGCTTCGACGGTGGCCACGGTCATGATCAGAGCCAACGCGCTGAACACAACGATCAAGTTCTTAACCATACCCAAATCCTCCTTTATTGAGGCCCCACGGCCCTGAACCGGGAACCACATTTAGAATAATAGACAAATATCGCCTGGTTGTCATTCTGATTAGCAGAACCGTTCCGGTAAGTCAAGACATTTTTTCCTCAAAACGCCTCATTTGAACCTGACGAACGGATCTCGGCCTGTCAGAAAATGCTCACGTTGCAGGTTCCTTTCTCTCACAAGTCATTCGGCCCTGTCAAGCCAAATCAAACGAATTGCGAAAGCATTCATTTGCCCCTGGGGCACGGATTTTGTCTCACCCCGATGCGGTCACGCCCAGGCTTCTCGCCCGGCCCCGCGCCGTCCCAAGTAGTCTTGGAGCGCATCCTCCCAGTGCCGTAGAGAATACCCGGCGCACTGGACAAATTTCCGGTTGTCCAGCACAGAATAGGAGGGCCGCGGCGCGGGCCGTGCGAGTTCCATTGAGGTGATTGCCTCTACCGTGACGCCCCTCACTCCCCCCAACTCTATGATCCGGCACGCGAATCCATGCCACGAGGTAACCCCTGAGTTTGTCACGTGAAATGTCCCGGTCGCACGCTTATGAGATAAAGTGACCAGTGCAACCGCCAAGTCCGAAGTATACGTGGGGGCGCCATACTGATCGTTGACGACCCTCAACCGGTTCGTCCGTTCGGTCCGTCCCAGGATGGCCTCCACGAAATTCTTGCCATGTGGGCCGAAAAGCCATTGAGTTCGCACGATACAGTGCGCGTCGGGAAGGGCTTTCCGCACAAGACGCTCTCCCTCCTCCTTGGACCGCCCATAAACTCCCAGTGGGCTCGGAGGGTCCTCTTCCGTGTAGGGTATTTTCTTCGAGCCATCGAAAACGTAATCCGTGCTCACGTGCACAAGGAAAGCCGCGGTCTCGCGGCACGCACGGGCGAGGTTTTCCGGACCATGTGCATTCACCGCGAATGCGCGTTCCCCCATGCTCTCGCAGCCGTCTACATCCGTCAGGGCGGCGGTGTTGATAACAACTGACGGCCGAAAGCGGCGGAGTGTCTGTGCCACCTCCGCGGGCTCGGTGATATTCATTTGCCCTGAAACCACAGTCTCAAACGTGATTCCTTCGTTTCGGAGCGCCTCTGTGAGGTCCCTCCCCAGCATCCCGCCTGCACCGACGACGAGCCAAAGTCCACTTGGTTGCGTCACGTATTCTCCTCTGGCGTGGGTCCATCCATACGCTTCTCTAAGCGGTTTTTCCTTGCGTGGACAAATCCCGCCCCGAAGGTCGACACACGCTCGCGCGTGCGGTCGTTTTCATATACCTATTGAAATGACCAATACTTTTCAATATCATATGATCGCTCAGGTTCCTATACGCAAGTTTTTGACCGCGAGCGCCACGTTCGGGCTCATCCTCTTTCTTTTGGTAAAGCGCGATGATTACCATGACCAGGCAAGGCCCATGACCGCGTTGGTACTCAGGCCGGCGTCAAGCAAGGATATTCCGCAGGTTCGTGAGATTTTGAGGCAGTGGACATCTCGCGACCCGTCGCTTCGCGAAGTGGAGGCCCTTCTTTCGCAGGCAACCAGCGTGCGGCCCCAGTGCACGATCCTTGAATGCGCGGGCTCGGTCCTCGCGGTATGCGTATGGCAGTTGGAAAGGCCGGCCAAGGTTGCCATCGCTGCGCTCGCCTCTACGGAGGAGGCGCTCAAATCCGGCGCGGCTGCTAGGCTGCTCCAAGAGGAAATCGTACGATGGAGTGCTATGGGTGTGGCCACTGCAACGATTTGCCTGCCTGAAGGACTTCCCCCTACGTTAACGGCTGCCATGCGCACGTGCGGGTTCCTTTTCGAAGGAATATCATGCGGCTGCGATGAGAAGCCTCGCATCACGCTCGCCAAACACTTCCTTTATCGAGTGATTCCGCAGAGTGAGGTGCTGCCATTCCTCCGGGAATTCATGATTTCGCTTGGATATGACGTGCAGCAGGAGGGTACAGGCTTCCGGTACCGGGTCAGGGACGAATACCTTCTTCCTTTTATTTTCAGCCCTTGGCACAAGATTACCAAGAGCGGGAGCGACATCATCATGCACCCCCCCGCGCGGGTGCTCCAACCAAATGAACTGGAGACATTGTTTTATCCCCTCCGGGTTCATTCGCGGAACGAACGCCCTCTGCTCCTGGCGCTCGACAAAAAGACCGCGGAAAACCTGATCAGTTTGCCCGCTGCACACAATCACCACCAGAATAGCCTGTTTGACGCGGGAGAGGCCTCGCCGAGGATAATCAATCTCAACGCTGTGGCGTACAGCCAACCTCCGGGCCCCAAATCGCTGCGAAAGGGGCTGTCTGTTCTTTTCTACGTGGGAAGGATCGGGGCTGTGGGGGTGGCGCGGGTGGAGGACTCCAGTGTCTACGAGCAGAAAGGCGCACCACAGAACCCCCCGGTGTTGGAGCGCCCCTCCGACGAAGACCCCCTGGAACCGACCAACCACAAGCAGCGCTGCGGCAAGGCGCTTGCGGTGCGGTTTCAGTGGTATCGACCCCTGCGCTCGCCCGTATCACTGGAAAAGATCCGCACTTTCGACGCCGCATTTAATCCGCAGCGCATGCGGTCGGTGTCGGCTTCGCTCTTTGAGGCGATTGTCCGCGAAGGCGACCGCATTCCCTGAACCCCCTTTGGGCCCCATTGGAATTCGTGCTATCAGTGGTCGGGCGTGATCCCGATCTTTTCGCGCTCACAATGTTCGAATAGAAGCGGTAGGATCGCGAGGCCGTGATGAGTAAGAATGCTCCGACAAGACTCGCTTTCGGGAAGATTAAGGATACGGTCCGGTACCGCCTCAAATTCGCACATTTCCCGTACCTGGCGCGCTCCCTGGAAAACGAGCGCGCCCGCCGCAGTGAGGGAATGGCGATCCTCGATGTCGGATGCGGCCCCGGCAATATCGCCGGCTTTTGCGATTTGCCGGGTGATGTGAAGTGGTTCGGGCTGGACCTGTGGGAGTATCAGCTCGTGCAGGCCGCTGAAAAGCGCGTCTACGCCGGATTATTCCAGGTGAATCTCGTCGACGGACTACCGTTCAAAGACAGCTCTTTTGATGCGGTTTTGTGCAACGAGGTGCTCATGTACCTCCCCAACGCAGCAGAGCTTCTCGGACAGTTTCATCAGGTGCTGAAGGCAAACGGCGTGTTGTTCGTCTACAATCCCATTACTTGGCTCCCAAAGGTATTAGCCGGTGCTCGGCGCCGGCTCAGGTCGCTCCACCAGGAGCGACGATCCGTGTCTTGGGATCGCCAGACGGACTGGAAAAATGCGACGCGTGCGTGCCGCATTACGTACTATTCCTTGCGGTCGCTTGTAGAGGAAGTCCGGTCCGCGCGATTCGAGATCATTGACGTTACAGGATTCCGGATCTTTCGGAATCGAATCCGCGCCATGACTCGACTGGAGGACTACCGTTGGTACTATGCAATCACCAAGTCCCTCGTGTCGCGATTTCCGCAACTGGCGGCGGACATCATGGTTGTGGGCCGAAAAGCGGGCCCCGATCCGACCAAACGCGACGTGCTTGGCGGCCGCTCGGCCGTTTAAGCCGCCGGACGGGGAAGCCGAAACGAGCTTCGGCAACATAGTGATAGTGAATCGCCGGGACCTTTTCAGGACAGCGCTACGATAGGAGTGTCATGCTGTACGAATACAAGGGGATACGACCCCGAATCGGCAGGAACGTCTTCATCGCGCCGGGCGCAATCGTGCTGGGCGACGTCGAGATCGGCGAGGGCAGCAACCTCTGGTTCTATACCGTGGCCAGGGGGGACGTGCACTTCATCAAGATCGGCTCCATGACCAACATCCAGGACCACTGCACGCTCCATGTGACAGGCGGACGACATCCTCTCGTCATTGGAGACCGCGTCATCATTGGGCATCGCGCCGTGCTGCATGGCTGCACGATCATGGACGGCGCGCTTGTCGGCATCGGCGCGTTGGTGCTCGACGCAGCGGTCGTCGAGGAAGGCGCAACCGTTGCAGCAGGGGCTGTGGTAGCACCCGGTACCGTCATCCCGGCAGGCCGCGTAGCCGTGGGCGTCCCTGCGCGCCCCATTCGGGACGTCACCGAAGAAGAGAAATCATACCAAGGACTTAACTACCGACACTACCACGAGTACGCGCGGCTGTTCGACGAATTCGTGCGGCCGATTGACGATTGATACTAATGCGTTATCCAGAACTGAGACATGGCCTTTGATGGGCGCACCCGCGTGTGCGGCCGGAAGCCGGGCCGACACCAGGGTCGGCCCCTGCCAATCTTCGTTGATACCACCCGTTTGAAAGCACCTTGGATCCCAGCGCGCTGTAGCCCACGTGTAGTCCTAAATACCTCGTCATCCCACCTTCTGCGCGACGAGAGCCGGTCTCCCCACTCTGCCTGACGTTTCCCAACCCGGTGTTGTAGGCGTTGCGCCGACCCTCTTTAGGAAGAGAAGGTTTGAAGCTGCACTTTTCCACGGGAGGGTGACTTTATACCTCATCTATTACTTTAAGTATTGACAATAGCTAGTTGGTATGCTTTAGTAATTTCAGTTGCACGGCAACGCAGCTCCTACATCCGGGAGGAATCCACATGCCTCATTCCCACAATATCGATTACTACCTCGGCCGACTCCAAGAAGAATCCCTGGCGGAAGCCCTCGCTGACTTCGAGGACCCTCTCGATGGCAGGTCCATCGACTTCCTGTGCGACGAGATCGACGATTTCGCTGAAGACGATTTGGGACTGGACTTCGACGACTATTAATCATCATCGGCTGACAATCGCAGCGTCCCGGCAGTGGATCCCCGATGGTTGACCCATTCCCCGGAGCGCAGATCCAGCACGAACCCTCAATCCTCCTTATACATACCATAATATGAAAGACGGCCGGAGAGGACGGCATCCTTCCGGCCGTTTCGTTCGTCACGCCTTAAGGTTCCTGAACGAGCAACTGCACGAAGATCACCTGCTTGAGCTTTACCAGCTCACGGAGCTTGTCCACAGGGGCCAAAGCGGCTACCGTTTTCCCCGCGGTCGCTTGGTAAAGCACCCTGACTTCCAGGGCCTCCAGGGACCGTATCACCTCGTCTGAGCGGTCGGACAATACGATCCGGATCTTGACCTTGCCGTCCTCAGCGGCAGGTGAATTCTTCGTTGCCGGCATTTGAGCGCCGTCGGGCTCGACGAGAGCGCGCAGTTCTGAAGAAAGCTTGTGCAGATCATCGGCAGGCGTGCGGACGTCGTCGCGAGATAAGGGCGATCCGCCGGCCTCCGCCCCTTCGGCTTTTATTTGTCCTCCCGTCGCCTTCATAAGTCTGAAACTTCGTACGGTGTCCGCCACGCCGCGGGCGAAGGCCGGCGGGACCCCCGGTTTGGCGGCCTGGGGGACAGGAGCTGATTCGGGAGCCATGCGGGTCTGACTTTTCATCGCGTCGGCTTCGCCGAAGGTCCCCTCCCGGCTCACTCCGTCGGCCATTTCCACTGGGATCGTTACCTTGACCGGCTTGCCGTCGACCGTGACCACGGCCTCCTCTACAGCCACAAAACTGGTGAATTGTGTCATTAGGCGATGAGCCAGCGCGATGCGCACGATCTCATCTTTGACTTCCGGCTTCGGAGCGCCGCGTTGGATTCCCATGAAGTCCTGCTCCATGAGCATATCCACTTTGGCCCTGGCCCAGAGACTCGCAATCGCGTCATTGCGCGCTTCCGCGTCGGGAAGAGTCACATCAAGGGATTGCCGGTACGGCTTACCGCCCGTGAAGCCGCTGACGACCACTTTTCCGATCCCCGGCAAGGAATAGCGCGTTTTGAACATCAAAGGCCTGCGTGACCAAAGGTCGGAGATCTGGGCGGGAAAGACATCCTGCAGCGAAATTCCTTCGGTGAATATTGAGACATCCGTGAGTACCGGCGCGGCGATGCGTTCATAGAACCGCCGCGCTGCTTCTTCTGCTGAGCTATTGAGCAGGACGTACTCGACTTCGCCTCCGCCCGCCTTGGCCATAGTATCCAACAGGAACCGGTTCACTGAATTGCCCGTGCCGAAGGGAAACCATCGGCTCTTACCACGCAGTTGCTTGACCAAGGCGATGATTTCGAAGTCGTTTCCCACGTACCCATCGGTCATGAAGGTGACGATCCGCAGCCGATTCTTGGGAGGCTTGGTCTTCGCCACAGTCTCCACAGCGGGCCCCATCCATGTTCCGCCTCGTGCTTGCAGGGATTTGAGATATTCCAAAGCCTTAGTCCGATTCTCCGGCGTGTTTGGCTTCGGTTCGGAAAAAAGCATGCGCGCTCCCACGTTGAAGTCGACAATATTGAATGTATCGCACGGGTTCATGTGATCAATGAAATAGCGCATGGTCTCCTTGGCTTTTTCCAGCGGCCAGCCCATTTGCGAGCCCGAGCAGTCGATGACAAATATCATCTCTTTCCCCGCGATCTGTGCCGGCTTTGGCCTTTTGGGCGGGATCACGATGATCATCGCATAACCGTCCTTGCCCTGTTTGTGCGTGAGTACGCCCGATCGAATCTCATCGCCGGCCACGTCATACCGGAGCACGAAGTCGCGGTTGGGGATTTCTTTTTTATTCTTGAGCGAAACCACCGCGCGGTGCGCGACGTCCTGCCGAACATCAACCTCGTGGAGCCGGGAAGAGATGTTGGAGATCGGGACGCCCGCGTCGATCGAGACAGTCAGATCGATGTCATGGCCCGCGCGGGAGCCCTCGGGGGTTACAGGCGGCGTAATACGACTTGCGTCGGGAACGATGGTTGTGTCAGATGCCCAGCCTGTACCGCTTTGTCCGACCGGCTGCCCGGGAATGAAACGCGGCCCGACTACCAGAGGGAAGACGAACTGGAATGCGCCGTCATCGTAAGGCAATGTTTCGACGTACTTGATGGTGATCTCGACCTTCTGACCGGGCATGATATTGGCCACCGACTGAGTGAAGATGTTCGGCCGCTCCTGGTCGAGCAGCGACGCCACATGACCGCGTTGAACCGCGCGCTCATAGATGGCCCGAGCCTCATCCCGCGGTTTGATGACCCCACGGATCTCCCTGTCCCCGACCCGCATGAGCATGTCATCCACGGCCGCGTCCGCGGACAGCGGGAATGTGTAAACAGCCTCAATCTTCTTGTCACTGGAATTATGAAAGAGCTGGGTGACCGAGACCCTCGCGATAAATCCGGACACCTCGCCGTTGACGGATGTGTGCTCAAGAGCGCATTCCGCTCCGGGGCTTCCATCCGGTTGAATGATGGTGAGCGAGCCTTGACCGAGCGCGGCGCCGGGGCTGATTCCCGGCAGTGAGACGGCAAGAGCTGCAGCGGCGAAAATGGCTGCCTTCAGGAGAGTGAGGTTCGATCCCATGGCGAAATCCTCCAGAGAAGATGGACAGGGCTCGGTAGGACATCCGGCCCGTTGTCTGGAAATGGATTCGCAGGGAGAAAAGAAATGTTACGCGAAGGGTGGTTTTGTGGGCAGGCCGGGACTGCAGCCCGTTCGGTTATGCAGGGCCAAGAAATGGTCGGCCCGCCGCCGCCTTCAGCAAATAATGGAGACTTGTGGAGGTCACCGTGCGGCAAGACGTCGCTTGATATAATTCTTCAACTTTTCCAGCTTATCGGGTGGAAGGCTCTCGATGAGGCTCTTGAGCTCGCCGTAACGGGGGTCGTCCCGGAGTTCCCCGTATGGTTTGGGTGGGGCCTGGATAGATGAAGCCGAGACTGCTTCCGTGTTGGATCTTGTCATGTGGTCCGTCCGTTTTGATCCTTCATTTGTGCCGG
>JAIWNO010000129.1 GCA_020216785.1 Desulfomonile sp. | reverse complement strand
GCTCTTAGTTCAGTCAGGAGGGAATGTCAACGACAAACCGTAACGGATCGGAAGCATTGGGTTATGTGGAGTCAAAAAATCGTGCGGCGCGGCGTTTCCAAGGGGGAATGGATTCGGAAAATTTCCGGTCGCATATTAAGAAATTGAGCTAACATTTTCGTTTGACACAGGAATTTATCTCTGCTAAATGACCGGAAGAACGTCGGTCGGGGTTATGCATGTTTCCGTTCAGCTCGGCTCGCTCCAAGGAAGTGGTAAAAGTCCCCAATCACGCGCTCATCTACGGATTGATTCTGTGGACCCTTGGAGCGCTCATCTGTCTGGGGTCCCTGACGCGGCTCTATGAGCTCCGAGAGTTCTTCCCACTCCAACTCCCGAAGGAAGTGAACGAATATATCCTTGACTACATTCCGTTCATCCTCGGTACGTTTGTCACCACGGTAGCTGCGCTGGCAGCGCTGATCGTCGGGTTGAATTGGATTATGGCGGCGTTCCGGGAGGTGTCTCATCTCTGCATCCCGATTCGTCGAGCGGGCGATTATTTCAGGCCCGAAGGCGTGTCCCTGGCGCTCAAGGAAGGGACCATGCGATCGTATGCTCGGCCTCCCTCCCTGATTTTCGCTGTGCTCGGGAAATTCTGGTCAGGCCCCGCGCAAATTCCCGCGATTCCCGCGGAGATCATCCGGATGAATCTTCGATTCATCTGGGCGGCTCTCGTCATCGCTGGTGCGGTGCACCTGTTTTTCCGACTGCTGGAATTCGTGCCGCCGTACCTGGACGCCCTGGGATTGGGCACGGGATACGTGATTCCGTCCCCCGCGCCGTTTTACAATTTGTTGCTTTTGGTCTGTCTCTTCAAGGTGGTGATCGTATTCAGCCTCGTGCCGTTGCGCAAGTCCGGCGCAGCGCGGGAGATGGACTCCATGATCGTCGAGGGGAAAGGGCACCCGTCGATCTTTTTCGCGATTCTCGAGGAGGGGTCGAGGATCTTCGCGAAGAAGGGTTTTGCCAATCGGATATCCCGTTCGAGCGCGGTAAAGTGTCAGGATGGAGAAACACTTATCGGGACACTGATCGAGAGCTTTCCCGAGTATGTGAAGACTGCGTCTCGACCGGCAGCATACTTGTGCCTTTCTCTTGGATCGGTGATGGTGATCGTGGGGTTCCTACAAGTTATACTCACTCAATACCCTACGTTTTCCGTGGGTTACAGTGATTTCTTCCGACTGCACCTGTTCAGCCTTGTTATGGACATATTCCTCAACGTCTTTATCATCCTCTTCGGTAAGAGTTTTCTCGAGCAGGCGCGGGCCTTGATGTCCATCTATCGTTTTCGCTCCAGCTTGGTGTACCTTGAAGCTAAGGGAGATTTCGAGAGCAAAGTACTCCCCGACCTCGGGGACATTGTATCTCCCGAGCGCCTGTTCAATCCGCTGAGCCCGTCGGCATTCAACGTTCGGTACTTTTCGGCTGAGGCGGTGTCTGAGGCGGTAACCCCCGAAGGGGTAAGGGAACTGGTTACACTCGAGACTTCGGGCCGGCTTGCCAAGGATGTGGCCCGACTGAAGTACCTCCCGTTCCAGGTGACGTTTCGGGAACGTTACCCATCGTGCTGGACAACGGTGGTCACAGACCCGCAGCAAGAGGACGAAGAGGAAATAGTCCGCGCCGCTGACGAAGAACTCGCCGCAGAGGAGGCCGAGTCTCCCCGGGATGCCACAGCTCCCGTGCAACGCTAAGGACCCTTGTAAAGGTTCCCGGCAAGTCGGTAGAATCGCTGGGTGAGTCGCGATTGACGCGGGAACAATCTGCGGCGCTTCATGTCATGATCATTAGGTCTTCATCGATGGGACTTTCTCCGCCGGTATTTCAAAGACTGTTGTTCATTCGAGCTGTCCTGGTTCTGTATGAGGCCGCCGGACGCGCGCCGTTTCCGGGGCCTTTTTTCGCTTTTCTTCGCCGCATCGGATTCTCGGCGGTGTTGATTCCACGCTCCCTCCTTATCGAGGATGAGGTAAGAAGATGAGATCTCCATGCCTGCGCATTGCGCTCGTAGTGTTCGCAATATTGCTTCTACACGTGGCTCCGTGCCTCGGCCAGGATTACCTGATCATCAAGAAAAAGGATGGAACCACTCAGCGCGTGCCGCTCAAGTTCAATCCTGACGAGATCGAGACGTTTGACGTGGAGACTGGTCCGGAGCGAGGAGCGCCGCCTGCGGAAGAGCCGGAAGGCAAACCGCTCCAGATTACGCCCGGCGTTCGAGAGCCCCGACCCGAGCGGGCTCCTGCGCGGCGTGAAGTCGAACCGGAGCCCGCCAAGGAAAGACCCAAGATCCTGCGGGAAGAGCCTGCGCCTCCCGTGACACGAGCCCCCGAGCGAGCGCCGGCAGCAAGAGGCCCGATTTCAGGTCCGCCCGCCTCTCGACAGGTCGGCCTCCTGACAGTGAACGTTTACAGGCTCCCGGACAATGTGCGAGCCCTTCCCGATTACAGCGCGTTCCGGCCTGAAAAGGTCGTCACTACCGATCGTGTGAGCCTCCAGCCCGGCCGGGGCGATCGAGATCCCGCAGGCCTGCCGGAAAATACCGACGGAATGGGGCTGCGGATTATCGGGGTGTTTCATGTTGCCGGAGAGGGGATCTTCCGCTGGAGAGTTCACGCGAAGGACGGTGTGCGCCTTCACATAGACGACAAGACACTCATCGAGAACGATGGAATCCATCCTGCCGCGTCCAAGACGGGCTTCGTGCACCTCGCCGAGGGGACGCACTCGATTGTGCTCGACAGTTTCAATTCGACCGGGCAGCCTGTGCTGCAGCTCTTCGTAACCCCTCCCCTCGGACAGGAGGAGATCTTCTCGGGCAGCAGGGGGCTGGTCGGCTGGAAAGAGCCCGAGAAGCCCTATGATGTGCTCTGGGGCCAGGTCTACTTTGTGCCGAAAGGGAACTATCCACAGGGTCCGGATTTCAGCCGCATAAGTCCTATCGGACGGCTCATTGCGCCGGATCTCGATATCTCGGGGGCTCAGGGCATTCCCGGACTCCCCGGCCGATCGGACATGATTGGGGTCCGGTATGAGGGCTACTTCAACGTCGAAGGCGCCGGCATCTTCGCGTTCAGACTCAAAACGGACAATTACGCAAAGCTCACCATCGGCAAACACGAAATCGTCTCAATAACCGACGGACTCAAGACGGACCCCAACGGCAAACTGGGTTGGGCATTTCTACAGAAAGGGAGCTATCCGATCTCGCTGGATTACTTCCACCGGGAAGGCGACCCGCGGCTGCAGCTGTACGTGACTCAGCCCGAACATGAAGAGAAGCTCTTTGCTCCGGCCGAACCGCTCGTGGGATATGCGGCTGAAAGCGGGAAGATGAACATGATCCCGGCGTTTGTGTACTTCCTCAAGCCGGGAACACGCAAGATGCCGAATTTCAACAAAATGCAGCCGTCCGGGATGTTCTTTGCCAAAGCGATCGACTTCCCAGCCAACCGAGGCACGCGTGAATTTCCCGGAATACCAAAACGAGAGAACTGGTTCGGGATCCGCTTCTACGTGAAGTTCTCTCTCTCGGAGAAAGAGGAAGGGACGTACAAATTCCGCGTTGTGGCTGACGATGCAGCGCGGCTCATCGTCGGCAACAAGCTCGTGGTAAGCGTCGACAGTCCCGGGGCAGTCCAGGAGAAGACCGGCAGCATCGTGATGAACGCCGGCAGCCACGAGATGTTCCTGGATTACCTACAGGGAGACGGACCAAGCGCGATCCAGCTTTA
The DNA here is from genome assembly GCA_020216785.1 of Desulfomonile sp. Classification (GTDB taxonomy): domain Bacteria; phylum Desulfobacterota; class Desulfomonilia; order Desulfomonilales; family Desulfomonilaceae; genus JAIWNO01. Next base: position 6,221 of record JAIWNO010000129.1, on the reverse strand, counting down.
CATCACCGCGCCCGACTCCGAGGAGAAGGTCTTCGCGTTCCAGTAGACGCCATACGCTCGGCGTCGGATGACAGACAGAGCCTGCCCCGGACTTGATCCGGGAATTCCTGACCGTCTAAGACAAGCTGGAGTGGTATGGCAACAATGAGCGTTCAAACCAGCGGCAGCGGTAGAATCCAAAATGCCCCTGTCCCCCTCTTTACGAAGGGGGGACAGGGGGGATTTTGGACACAGCAGATATCATTTGTTTGAATGAACATTGGTATTACACCCTTCGGGCGACGACTTCCCCCGAACCAGGGAATTAACAAATCCTGTAGCCTGTCCCCCACACAACTGAATCCTTAGCGTATTGCACAAATCACTTGCCGATATTGACCACCCAACCGTACGGGTCCGGCTCGCGTCCCGTCTGCATCGCCGTAAGGCGTTCAAACAGCTTGTGGGCCGCCTCACCGGTCTTGCCGTCCGCGATCGTGTAGTCTTTTCCTCGGTACCGGAGGCTGCTCACCGGCGATATCACCGCTGCTGTTCCAGATCCGAAGACCTCTTTGAGGCTCCCGTCTTGAGCAGCCTGTATCACCTGGTCGATGGTGATGTTTTCCTCCCTGCACTCGTAGCCCAAGTCACAGGCGAGCTGAAGCACCGATTCCCGCGTAACGCCGGGAAGGATCGTTCCGCTGAGCGGAGGAGTGATGATCCTGTCGTTGATACGGAAAAAGATGTTGCTGGTCCCGACCTCTTCGATGGATGCCTTGTCCACTGCGTTCAGCCACAGCACTTGGGTGAACCCTTCCGCGTGGGCCTCTTCGGCAGCCAGGAGCGACGCGGCATAGTTGCAGCCGGTCTTGGCTTCGCCAACGCCGCCTCTGCAGGCCCGCACGTATTTGTCGGTGACCATGATCTTGACGGGCGCGAAGCCTTCAGGATAGTACGCGCCCACTGGCGAAAGGATGATGTAAAATAAATACTCACTGCCGGTCTTCACACCGACAAACGGGTCGGTGGCGATGACTGTGGGTCTGATGTAGAGCGAAGTTCCCGGAGACTGGGGGATCCAGTCCCGATCCAGTCTGACCAGCGCGCTCATTTGTTCCATGAACAGCTCAGGGTCGATGGTCGGAATGCACATCCGTTGGCAGGAACGGTTGAACCGCGCAATGTTCTTATCCGGACGGAAAAGGAGGATGTCGTCGGGATTTTGCCCGACAAATGCCTTCAGCCCTTCGAAGACCTGCTGGCTGTAATGGAAGATAAGCGCAGCGGGATGGAGTACGATATTTTCAAGCGGCTTGATTTCCGCCTTTTGCCACGCTCCGTCGCGATAGCGCATGGTGAGCATATGCTCGGTAAATATTCGTCCAAATCCCAGGCTGTCTTCGTCGTAGGTTTCCAGGCCGGGCCTGTTGCGTGGCACTCTTCCCATCATCACTCCTCCGAGCCGATCATTTCGGTAATGGCTCAAGGCCAAAGTTGTACGGATACCAAAACGGCGGGGGCGCGTCAAGCGGGATTCAGCGCAAAGGCTGTCGGAGATTCCTTCGCAGGACCCAGACGAACCAGGCAGCGGCCGCCGCAAGTCCCGCCAGGAAAAGCGGCCAATTAAACGGGTTCGGTAGGCCGCCCGCCATCGTGTTGCGCCAATCCCAGCAAAACGAAACGATTACCGTCACGCCGCCCGCGGTAAACACGAGCCAGTCGCGCCACGTGGTCGAGAGCACCCAACCGCGAGCCTCACACGCGAGCACCACCAATCCCGCAACAATCATAACTGCGGAAATGATCACCGGTCCTGTTACAGGGGCTACCCACGGCACCGGAATCAGAAAGAGCAGGTCCCAGGTCATGAGGCTCGGAGGCCAGTCGAGGAAAAGCTTCAGCCAGACATAATAGAAGATGTCCCACACGCCGAACGCGATCATGAAATGAGCGACGGCCTCGCGGAAGTTTGTCGCGGCGGCCCAGCCCACGGTCGCGAGCATCAGCAGCGTTGCCATCTCCCGCCCAAATTCGATGGCCAGACGTCGGATGTGTTCGTCTCCCAGCGCCTGTAATTGCTCCAGTGTGATTAATGGGAAACGGAAGCCGCCTTCACTGAAGGGATAATAAATCGCGCGTAGGTACTCGACGACCGCGGACTCCACATACGCGAACGCTACAGCCCACAGGATGACGATGGGAACTCTTTTCACGGCATGGTTTGGGAAATGAAAAGGGCGGTTTTACCAGTACTCGTCCGATCCGGTCACTTGCTCGATGAAGCGAGCACGGGTGTACGCGTGGCACTGTTCGCAGGAGAAATCGGACCAGCGGCTCTTTAGGGCAATATCGAGGCATCTTCCATAGTGGTCGCAGTCTACCTTCCGATATGGCCTATCCGAGTCCCTGTTGCCCTTTACGAGGATAGGAGAAGGTTCCATTGTCCTAAAGCCTCCCGCCGGCATTCTCGGCTCGGACCTTCACGGCAGTCGGGTGTTTCGTACGCGGTTTCATTCGCTCCACCTCGCAACGCGAACCGACTTTGCACAGCGCGCCCTGGGAAAGAAGAACTCGGATATCGACTCCCGATCGTTCCACCTCTTCTCTTTTCAACGCGAATCGTGCTCCGGAAGGAGCGGCAGCCGCCGCAACCGTGAATGCTCAATGATCGTCTGCTCATAGCAGGCCTTATTTGCCCGCCTCTGGAGATGCAACATTTAAACTACAACAAATCCTTTGTCAAGGGGCGCGAAGGATTGCCGCGCGCTTGTTGCCTCACTCGAGCCGATCCGGTACACTACGCTGCAAAAACCCATTAAACCTGCGCTTTCGACTACGTGCTCCATCTCGTAAGTGCGGTTGCGGACTTCCAGGGTTTTCAAGGGACAAGTATGAACACCGCTCGGACGAACGAAACTCTCCTTGTTTTCACGCGATATCCAGAACCCGGGAGGAGCAAGACGCGCTTGATACCCACTCTCGGAGAGGAGGGAGCTGCTCAGCTGCAGAAGCAGATGGCAGAGCGCGTCATCGCCAAAGCGAAGGCCCTCGCCGGAGTGCGACCTGTTTCCATACAGGTAGTGTACGAGGGAGACAGTGAAGCGCTCATGCGGTCTTGGCTCGGGGACGGCTTGCTCCTCCGGCCTCAAGTGCAGGACGACCTGGGCGCACGCATGGCCGCCGGTTTTCTTGACGCGTTTGGCTCAGGCGCAAAAAGCGTTGTCACGATCGGCACGGACTGCCCCGGTCTTACTGCGGATCATCTTGCGGATGCATTTGACGCTCTCCTGTCTCATGACGTGGTAATTGGACCTGCCACCGACGGCGGCTACTACTTGATCGGACTCACCAAACCCAGACCGCAGCTCTTTGCGGAAGTACCATGGGGCTCTGAACATGTCCAGGCGCGGACATTATCCCTCGCCACCTCAGCCGGCCTGAGCGTGGGGCTCCTTGAACCGCTCACCGACGTTGACCGGCCGGAGGACCTCCACGCATGGGAACGGGAAAACCGTATCTCGGTCATTGTACCGGCCTTCAACGAAGCTCACGGCATCGCGGCCGCGCTTGAGCGTGTCGCTTGCCATGAAAATGTTGAACTCATTGTTGTTGACGGCGGAAGCTCAGACGCAACTCCGGAAATCGCTGCGTCCTTCAACGCCTCTGTGGTGCACTCGCCCAAAGGCCGCGCTATCCAGATGAACGCAGGAGCAAACCATGCGACAGGGAGCGTCTTGTTGTTCCTTCATGCGGACACGCTGCTTCCCGACGGCTGGCCTGCGCTGGTTCATGCTGCACTCGACGTGCCTTGCACCGCAGGCGGCGCGTTTGAGCTCAGGCTCGACGGGAGCTTCCGCGGAGCGCGGCTCATAGAGCGGCTCACGAACTTTCGCTCAAGCAGACTCCAATTGCCGTACGGTGATCAGGCCCTGTTCGTCCGAACGGAGGTTTTCCGTAAATTGGGCGGATTCCCTGACTTGGCGATCATGGAAGACTTTGCGTTCGTAAGACGTCTGCGTGAGTTTGGTACGGTGCGCATCGTCCCGCGTCCCGCTCTTACGTCTGCGCGGAGATGGATGACCAAAGGCGTTTGGCGAACCACATTGACGCATCAGCTGATTATTACCGCATATTATGTGGGCGTGCCCCCGCGGGCCATAGCCCGGCTTTTCGGGCGCGGATGACGCGCGAAAGGGATCAGGACCGACCGGCCTGAAACCAATGCGTTTTCGAAGTCATGATTCCGGCAGGTAGCCGATATACCTTGTGAAACGAAGTCTGACTTGCCGGTCGAAGCAGAGAGGGCTTCCGGCCTACTCACGGCTTTGATTGCGCATTGGCATCAAACCTGAAACGCAAGGCCAACAGAGCCAATATCGCAATGGGTACGGCCAAATCACCTATCCAGAGCACCGGGCCGGCGTTGTATAGAGCCATGTTCCCTTACCTGACGATGTCTCTGATATGACCGAAGGCACATCCCAAGAGGAAGATGGAGCTACCTATGCCGGTGGCCGTCCAGAACCCATTTCGCAACCATATGCAGAGCACCCCGCAGACTCCCCAACTCAGATCAGCCACAGCCACTTCGAATTGAAACGGGCTTCCAGGCTGCCACCCGATCTTGCGGGCAATCTCATCAGCCAAGAACGTATGCCCATACCAGGTCAGCAGACCATTGAAGCCGATGTTCACCACGAGGAAATACAAAAGCAGGAGCTCAACGACCCTCGCTCTTGTACGCGGTTCCCTGCTCAGCCCCAGATGTAAGGCAAAACCCGTAAAGGACGCCAATAAGAAAAACACAGGGAGCATCGTTTGTTTCTCTTGATCCTCCGTGCCGTGCAGATGTCTTAAGTATGATATCACATCAGAATTGTATCTGGACTTGGTTCGCTGAGAATCCAGTGGGTTGGGTGAAGCCGGTGCACGGTCGACGCATGCGCGCTCTTGACTTAGCCGCACGAACCATGATCATTGTCCTATGCGTTGTCTAGTGACCGGTGGGACCGGGTTTATCGGAAGTCACCTCGTGGAACTGCTCGTTGCAAGCGGGTGGGAAGTAGTCTGTCCCGTGCGGAGCACGAACGCTCTTCGGTACCTGAAAGACTCGGCTGTGGAGGTTATCCCCACGAGCGCTCTTCCGCACTATATTCGCAGCGGGCCGGGTTTTGACTATGTGTTTCACGTCGCGGGGGCAACCCGCGCGCGCGACTATCGGGCGTACCAGGCGGCCAATGTGAAGTACACGTGGCTGCTGCTGGATTATCTGTCCAGTCCGCGGGTGTCGCGTAGGCCGGAACGGTTCGTTCTGGTGAGTTCGCAGGCCGCCGCGGGGCCGTGCCGAGATGACTCCACACCAGTGACGGAAGCGGACGAGCCCCGACCGATTTCGCTGTATGGTCGGTCGAAACTCGAAGCCGAAGTAGTTGCCGCGAGTTTTCGCGACAGGATTCCGGTTACGATCGTCCGCCCGCCGACGGTTTTTGGTCCCAGGGACACGGATGTGCTCGGTGTGTTCAAGTCCGCATGCTTTCGTATCGCAGCGTACCTCGCGGGCCCGGACAGGCGGGTCAGCATCATCTATGTAGAAGACCTGGTCAAGGGAATACTACACGCAGCGCTCTCTCCGGCCGCTGAGGGAAGCACGTATTTCCTTGCCAACCCGGAACCGGTTATCTGGCGACAGTTTGCCCTCGACGTGGCGAACGTCATGGGCTGTCGCGTACTACCGCTGCCGGTACCGTTTCCCGTGGCAAAAGTGATGGCGCTCTGCGGGGATGTCATCTGCCGGGTGAGCGACTCTCCGCCCCTGTTCAGATCGGAGAAACTCGATGAGATGATGCAGATCGCGTGGGTCTGCTCGCCGGAAAAAGCCCGGCGGGAACTCGGGTGGCAAACCTCGACTCCGCTTCGAGACGCAATCGGCAAGACCGCGGAATGGTATCGTTTAAATGGGTGGATTTAAGCGCGGGGCATGATTGTGGCGTCGCCGCACCGACCTCACACCAATGCGTCATCGAGATTGTCTCAAAACTCGGGAAGAGTGGATGCTGCTTGGTTGAAAGCGTATTCGTATCACACCTGAATTTGGCCTCTGGCGATCAGTTCAAGGGGCAGCAGGCTTCCGTACACGAATGAATTTACAGGGGTCGGGCGCCCGACATCTTTGCCGAGTCGCACCACCGCGCCGACAAGAGCCTCCAATTCAGAGGGGCGGCTTTCCATAACATCTCTCTGCA
>JAIWNO010000128.1 GCA_020216785.1 Desulfomonile sp. | reverse complement strand
TGGATGTGGTGGCGGCCGCAGGCGCGCGATCGATAAAATCGAGGGTGGTAATGGCGTCATTCTCGTCCAAGTTGATTCCTTTGTCCCGGCCGACCCCTACGACTTCCTTCAAGCTTTCCCTCAACAGCTCGCGTGTCTCGGGTACGCTGCGCAGAATCCCCACCGGGACCCGCGTCACAGAGGCAAGTCCGCTCCAAGCGGAAATGAGGAGAAATTTCCGCCACATTGATTCCTGGATGTCCGGTGGGACCTCGGCGTTGACGCCTGCCCTCCGAAATGCTTCCAACAGTTGCTGCGCTCGATCGCTTGCGCGGTTGTCCAATTCCCCGAACGCAACGTACGGCTCCAACCCCTCGTGCCTGATGCGGCCCGGTGCCACGATTTTACACGAAATCCTGCACAACCCGCCGAACACATGGTCCGAACCCAGGAACCGCGCCAACTGGGCCGGCGCTTCGACACCGTTTTGCAGCGGGACAACAAAGGTCTCCTTGCCGATCAGAGGCCGCATACCGTGGGCAGCTTCGGGCACCTGCCATGCCTTTACCCCCAATATGATTGCGTCCACCTCGCCGATCAACGAAGGCTCCTCGAAGGCCTGTACGGCCAGTGTAGAAGATGTCCCGTCAGGGTGTTCGATAACCAGGCCGCGGGTTGTCAGCGCGCGAAGGCCCTGCCCGCGTGAGATGAAATATACCTCTTCGCCGGCCTCCACCAGGCGATAGCCGAAGTAGCCGCCGATTGCACCGGTTCCGTAAATGGCAATTCTCATACAATACCTCGTGCGCCCGTTCACCAGTCTCCAATAAAGTTGATATACCACAAATGGAGAATGCACGTGACTGTCGAACGGGTATACAATTAGAAACCAGGTTCCTGCGACTGAAGACATGATCGCCACCGAAGCGGGTCGCATCCCTTTTGCAATGACCCGGGCCGGGATCGACCCCATAAGGCCCCGGAAAGTGAGTTGTCATGGCAGAACCGCCCTTCGCGCATTTCGACCGGCTCCCGCCGCTCGCCGCAACCGTCCTGGACGCGTCGTATAACGGTATCGTCATAATCAACCGCCGCGGGACCGTGGTGTTTTTCAACCAGGCAGCGCTCCGCATGATCGGCTATGGGGAGAGGTCCCCCATCGGCCGCCCCTTCTCCGAAGTCCTACCGGAAACCTGGCCCGAAATCCGTTCAGTCCTCGAAACCGGAGAGCCGCAGATCGGCAAGAGGATCGTGCTTCCTAAAGCCACTATCATCGCCAATAGAAACCCCATCGTGGTTAACGGCCGCGTCGTTGGGGCAATCAGCGTGTTTCAGGATATTTCCGAGTACGAACGGATCATCTCGGAATTGCAAGGCTACAAGGAGCTGCATCGGGAGCTGGAGGCGGTTTTTGAGTCGTCCTACGACGGCTTCTATATTTGCGACGCCAATGCGAACACCATCCGGGTAAACAGCGCGTACGAGCGCATCACCGGTCTGTCCCGCAAGGACCTCATCGGCCGAAATATGCGCGACCTCGTCAATGAGAAGGTATTCGATTCATCCTCAACGCTCGCGGTGCTTAAGCAGGGGCGGCAGGTAACGCTCATGCAGACCATCAAGGGAAACAAACAGGTGATGGTTACCGGGACCCCTGTTTTCGACGAAAAAGGAGCGATCGCGCTGGTAGTCACCACAGTCACGGATATCACGCAGCTCAACCGCCTGCGCGCGGAGTTGGAGGAGAGCCGCCGCCTGTCGTCACGCTACTACCAATCGCTGCTTGAGCACGAGCAGTTCGAGCACGCGCTTCAGGAAATGGTGGTAAAAAGCAGCGCTATGATGCAGGTGGTCCAAAAAGCCGTCAAAGTTTCGGGGGTGGACACATCGGTCCTTCTTCAGGGGGAATCGGGTGTGGGCAAGAGTATGCTCGCCAGGATCATCCACCTGATGAGCCCCCGCAAAGAGGGGCCTTTCGTAAAGATCAACTGTGGAACCATCCCCGAATCGCTCATGGAAAGCGAATTGTTCGGTTACGCGAAGGGAGCCTTCACGGGAGCTTCGCCTCAAGGGAAGGCAGGAATGATCGAAGCCGGTCACACCGGCACCGTATTCCTTGACGAGGTGGGCGATCTGACACCTGCAATGCAGGTCAAACTGCTGCAGGTCATTGAAGAGAAGACCTTCACCCGTGTGGGAGGGACGCAACCGACGTCCGTGGACGTGCGTATCATTGCCGCCACCAATCGAGACCTCCTGGAAATGGTCCGCGAGGGGAAATTCCGCGAGGACCTCTACTATCGGCTCAATGTGGTTCCTATTCTTGTGCCCCCCTTGCGGATGCGTAGGGAAGACATTCCCGCTTTGGCAGTGAACATACTCGAGAAATTTCGCCAGGCTCAGGGCTTCCAGCGGCGGCTGGACCCCGAAGTGCTCGACAGGCTCATCCGTTACGACTATCCCGGCAACGTGCGGGAATTGATTAACCTGATGGAGCGGATGATCGTCATGAGCGAGGGCGAGGTCATCACGCTTGCCGACCTTCCCGGTGAATTAAAGGAGCCCGGTTCCAGTCTTGCAGAGGCCCTGGAATGCGGCGGCGGTCTCAAGGAGACGTTGAGCGCGGTGGAAGCTCGCCTGATCGGTTCGGCGCTGCAACGGCACGGGAGCGTGACGCGCGCTGCGCGGGAGTTAAAGGTGCATCCTACGACGTTATGGCGAAAAATAGCGCGTCACGGTCTGGGTAATAGCATTTCTGCAATAACATAGCAAATTTGCAAGATCACTAATAACATATTAATTTAATTTGATCATTTCAGATAGTCCAAGCCAGCCCCTTTTCGCCTATTGCAATATTGCAATGAATCGACAAGCCTTGCCGCCCACGCCGATACATCCATTCGCTGGCTGGAGCTGCCCGAATTCTTGAGCGATCCCATGGCACGCAAGTTGCTTCCATCGCTTTCAATGGGCGGCATATTCGTCCGGCGTGCCAAGAGTCGTATGCATTCAGCCCCCATACCCGAAATGAAGTTCTAAGAGTCACATCCGATTGACAAGATTTTTTCCCGTGCGCTAGGGTGAATGCTCATTCGGAATTCGAACGAGCATTCGCTCACTTTGGCCTCGCATAGAGGCTGCAGTCCGAAGCGAGTCAGCGCAGAATGCGGCAGCTTTCGGCCTGCTCCCCAGGAAACCACGTTGATATCAGGACTGGCGCAGGGAGGCGGCATGGCATCCATCTACGAAAGCAGACCTTGGCTTCGTTCCTATCCGGAGTGGTCGGCGAAGGAAATCGACGCATCTTCAGCTACGGCGATCGACGACTTCAGGCGATCCGTGGCAGTGACGCCGGACGCTCCCGCAATCTATTACTTTGATCGGTCGATCTCGTACCGAGCGCTTGACGAGTGGTCCAACGCTCTCGCCGCCGCGTTCCGGGACATGGGCCTCGGGGAATGCGATCGGGTGATAGTGGACCTCCAGAATATTCCTCAGTTTCTTATAGCGGTCTATGCCGCATGGAAGCTTGGCGCAGTGGTCGTGCCGGTGAACCCGATGTATAAGGAGAAGGAGCTCTCCTATTTCTGCACCGATTCAGGCGCGAGGCTGTTCGTGACACTCGACGAAATCGCTCGGGACCTGGATCTCGCTTTCCTGAAGGAGGGCCGGATCGAGCACGTCATCACCACATCCGCCCTCGACCTCTTGTCGGACGACGCCCCGCGACCCGAGATGCTTGCGGGAACCACCCGCTCGTCTTTGCAGGGCTGCCTAGACATGTTCGAGGTGATCGAGCGCCACAAGGGCAAGGCTGTGACGCCCGTGCAAGTGACCCCGGACTCGGTGGCATACCTCACCTACACGTCAGGGACGACCGGTCCCCCCAAGGGCGCAATGAACACGCACGGGAACATCGCGTTCAGTGCGCGGGTGTATCAATCAATGATGCGCATCGACTCATCGGACGTGGTCTTGGGGGTGGCACCGCTATTCCACGTTACCGGCGAGGTCGCGCACGCGGCCCTCGCGGCCCTCGCGGGGATACCTCTGGTGCTGTACTACCGATTCGATCCGCGGGAGACGCTCCGGCTCATCGAACGATGGAAAGTGACCATGACGGTCGCGTCGATTACGGTCTACATCGCCCTGGTCAATCATCCGGACATCGCCACGCGGGACTTGAGCAGTTTCGTCAAGGCATACAGCGGCGGCGCGCCGGTCTCGAAAGCTACGGTGGATCGGTTCACCGAATTGACGGCCCTGTACCTTCACAATGTATATGGCATGACCGAGACAACTTCGCCCTCGCACATCGTGCCGCTGGGCGCAACCGCGCCGGTGGACGCGGAGAGTGGGGCGCTCTCGGTAGGAGTGCCGGTACCGGGATCAGTTTCCAAGATCGTTGACCTGGAAGATGGGGCCAGGGAGTTGCCGCCCGGCGAAGTGGGCGAAATCGTCAACTGCGGCCCCATGGTGGTTCCCGGGTATTGGGGAAAGCCCGAAGAGACGAGCAAGGCCATACGTGACGGATGGCTCTACACGGGTGACGTGGGCAAGATGGACAGCGACGGCTGGTTTTACGTGGTCGATCGCAAAAAGGACATGATCATCGCGTCGGGCTTCAAAGTATGGCCGCGGGACGTAGAGGACGTGATCTATCAACACCCCGCGGTCAGGGAAGCTGCCGTGGTCGGCGTGCCCGACCCTTATCGCGGGGAAACGGTGAAGGCGTTTGTCGCCCTGAAGCAAGGCATGGAAGGGTCGGTGACTCCCGAGGAGATCGTAGCCTTTTGCAAGGAGCGCATGGCTGCGTACAAGTATCCGAGACAGGTGGAATTCGTCGCGGAGGTCCCGAAGACCCTCACAGGCAAGTTCCTGAGAAGAGCGCTGAGGGAGGCGGATGGAGAGGGGCCCCGCGGATGAAACCGTTTGCGAGTTGGGCAAGCCTCCCCTGAAACTCTACGTGAGATACTGCGGTGGCTGCGATCCCGAGATCGATCGTGCCGAGGTGGTGGAACGACTTCAGACGATTGTCCTGGCTGCAGGATACGAGGTGAAATCCGGATGTGACGATCCGGATGTGATCCTGTTGGTGAGTGGATGCTTGCACGCGTGTATCGAACAGGAAGATTGGACGAAATCACGCAGTACCCCGTGCATAGCGGTTCAAGGGAATAACGTGGACGGTGAATATGTTCCCGAAGCTCGCATTCACGAGGTGCTCTGGGATCGGATCAAGGAGGCTTTACACCGGCGCCGTCGAGCGGGCCGCACTGGCGGGAATGATCGCCGTGCCGACGCCCTCTGAACGGCTATTCAGGTTAAATCCAAACAGCAGCAAAGGGAGGTAGTATGCGGAAGTATGGATTTGTCGTATTGGTCCTTGCCGCATTGGCGGTCCTGATCGCGGCACCCTGCGTGCAAGCACAGGAGAAGGTAATCAAAATCGGGGCGCTGTACCCAATGACCGGTCGCGCGGGCGTGTACGGCCTGGACTCAGTGGACGCAGCGGAAATGGCTATCGCCGAGATCAATGAGAAAGGCGGGGTCAAAGGCTACAAGCTCGAGCTGATCAACACCGACGACAAGGCCAAGCCTGACTACGCGGTCCGTGTGGCAAAGCGCTACATTGACGAGGACAAAGTCCATTTCCTCTTTGGAGTGGTGAGTTCCGCGGTGGGCTTGGCTGTCACCGAGGTCTCCAAACAGAATAAGAAGATCTTCATCGGCACCGACCACGCTTCAACTCAGCTGACAGCGGACAAGAAGCAGCCGTACTACTTCCGCGTGTCGAACAATACGTTCCAGTCCATGGCTGCGGGCGCTCTCTACCTGAAAGAGCTTCAAGGAACAAAGAAGTGGGAAACGATAGCGTACATCGGCCCCGACTACGCATACGGCCATGACCAGTGGAACGAGCTGAAGTATAACCTCGATCGATTCGGCGTGAAGCACAAAGTGGTCGGTGAATATTGGCCCAAGCTCTTCGCTCCCGATTACACTGCGTTTGTCACGTCGATCCTGAAGGACAAACCCGACATCCTCGTATCAGGTCTGTGGGGCGGCGATACGGTAGCGTTCATCAAACAGGCCACACCATACGCTCTTTTTGAGAAGACGCTCTTCTTCTCTCCCGATGCAGGCGGGAATTACGAGCTTATGAGCGCCACCGGGGCTGAGCTTCCGACCGGCTTGGTGCTGAGCGCACGGCACCACAACAACTGGCCCGACACGGCGGCAAACAAGGAGTATGTGGAAAAGTTCTTCAAGCGGACGGGACGCTATCCCACTTACGCAGCTGAGGGCGCGTACGCCGGGATCCTCGCGATTGCCCAGGCGGTGGAAAAAGTCGGCAATCCCGATGACACCGAGGCCCTCGTCAAGGCCCTGGAAGGCATGAAGATCAAGCTGCCCGAAGACCCCGAGGGCTTCGAGTCCTACATCGATCCGGAAACCCATCAGATCGTGCAGGTGCAGGCAATCGGAGTGACCGAGCCCAATGACAAGTTCCCGCCGGCCAAGCGTATGCTGGGCAGCTGGAAGGTGTACAAGGCGGAAGACATTTTGCCGCCTAAGGGGTTCCGCATCGATCAGATTCAAAAGAAGTAGGCTTTGACTGCAGCGCGGGCAGACTCGATCGTCGGCCTTCACCGCCACGTCGGACCGGATGAGCGGACACTGCGCGGACATGTTCTCACAGTGCGCTGTAATCGTGGTGATCACCCTTGAATGCCCTGCCCTGAAGCCAATAGGCCGGGCGGGGTGTCGACCGGCGCGATATGCATTGCGGGGGCGGGTCTCAGACCCGCCCCTGCCCAAGACTGTTACTGAAACCACGCAGAAGCATTTCTGAATCGATCGATTGGATGACAGCCCACAATTTTCGAGCGTCAGATTCCGTACGAGAAAGGTCCCGACTAACCTCTTCTTAATCAAGGGAAAAGTGAGGGGCCCTTCTCAAAGCGTTTCGACGGTATTCCGAAAGAAGGTTCACCATGGACCTGTCGTTCATACTTGTTCAGCTCGTGAGCGGGCTGACGATGGCCACACTGCTCTTTCTTGTGGCGAGCGGCCTGACACTGATCTTCGGCGTAGGCAATGTATTCAACTTTGCGCACGGGTCATTTTATATGCTTGGAGCATATTTTGCCTTTCAGGCGGTTGCCACGCTGCAGACCAATTTCTGGGTCGCTCTGCTGATAGCAGCCCTTGGCGCGGGCTTGCTGGGGATGTGTGCAGAGTTCCTCTTCCTGAGGCGGATTTATGGCCGGACCGAAGAAGGCGGGTTCCAAATTCTCCTAACGTACTCATTCATCCTCGTGATCGACGACATCGTGAAGATCATCTGGGGAACCGAGTACAAGTCGCTGCTGCGGCCGGCCGGGCTGCGCGGGTCCGTGGAGCTTGGCAGCATTACCCTTCCCACATACAACGTTATGATTATTGTGATCGGGCTTGCGGTAGTGCTGTTGGCGTGGCTGATTCTCAGCCGCACCCGTCCGGGACGGATAGCCCGTGCGACCGCGCTCGACCGCGAGATGCTCAGCGCGATGGGGGTGAATGTTCCGCTCACGATGACTCTTGTCTTCGGCATTGCCACCGCTCTGGGAGGATTTGCCGGCGCCCTGGCGGCACCACTCCGGTCCGTGACGCCGGGAGCTGGAATCGAGGTGATCATCGACTCGCTCATTGTGGTGGTCATCGGCGGAATGGGGAATTTTTGGGGCGCATGGCTGGGTGCACTGATTCTCGGGGAGGTCATGGCCTTTGCCGTGGCGATCGTTCCCGAGTGGGCGTCAGTAGTGAGCTACGTGGTCATGGTACTGACTCTGATATTCAAGCCTGAGGGCCTGTTCGCCCCTCGCCAAACCAGGACGGTGTAACGATGCAGGAGAAAAAGAGTTACCTGTCCGAGGTGTTTCTCTTTGTGGTTGTTGCGGCATTTGCTGCGGTGCCGCTGCTGCGTCCGTCAAGCTACCAAATCATGCTGGCGAGCCATATTTTGGTGTGGGGACTCTTTGCTGTGGCTTTCAACATGCTGTGGGGAGTCACAGGGATGCTGTCATTCGGCCAAGCGCTCTATTTTGGACTCGGGGGTTACGGGGTCGGCTTGATGATGAAGCATCTCGGGGAAGTATGGTTCCTCCCCGGCATGATTACAGGGCTGATAGCGGCGGCGATCCTGGCAGTCCTCATCGGGCTCCTGATCATTCGAGTGAGCGGCGTCTTCTTTACGGTGCTCACACTGGCCTTCGGCCAACTGGCCTGGCAGATCTGTTTCAGATGGTATCATTTCACCGGCGGCGATGACGGGATACAGAACCTTATTCCACCCGGAATCCTGGGAAACCGCATCGTATATTACTATTTCACGCTGGCGCTCGTGGCCGTCTCGATTTGGCTGCTGCTGCGACTGTCTCAGTCTCCGATGGGCGTGCTCCTGCGCTGCGTGAGACAAAATCCCAACCGGGTGCCCTTTCTCGGCCTCAGCGTACGGTACAGCCAGCTGCGCATCTATGTCATCTCATCTCTGTTCTCAGCGCTGGCAGGCAGCCTCGCAGCCGGGGTCGACAACTCCATCCACACGGACATGCTCTACTGGACCACTTCGGGTGAGGTCATACTCATGTCCGTGCTCGGCGGAATCGGTCAATTCTTCGGCCCGTTCATCGGGGCCGCTGCCATCATTGTTATTCAGGACGTCGTGGGGGCAAAGACCGAATATTGGCCGCTGATCATCGGTCTTGTCATGATGGTGATGGTTCTGGTCTTCCCGCGCGGTGTGGTCGGCGAGGCACAAGCACTCAGACTGTGGCTCAAATCCTCACGCCGATCTGACGGAGGCTGATATGCAACCCGTGCTTGAACTGAAAAACCTGAACAAAGCGTTCGGCGGCCTCCGTGTTACCAACGACGTGGGCTTCACCGTAATGCCGGGGGATATCACCGCCATTATCGGCCCAAACGGCGCGGGCAAGACCACCCTGTTCAATCAAATCACCGGTCATTTGGTCCCTGACTCCGGCTGTGTGCTCTTTCGCGGAGAGGACATCACGGGAATGGCCCCCCAATCGATTGTGGCCAAGGGTATGGGCCGTGCGTTCCAGGTTACTTCCATCTTCCCCGAAGAGACTGTCCTGGAGAACGTCCGCATGGCATGCCTCGCGCGGCGTAATGAGGCGCGGCGGCCGTTTAGAAACGTCTCCACATTCAAACAGGCGACGGACGACGCTTACGCGATCCTCGAAAGCATCGGACTTGCGCAATACGCCGAGCGCGCGGCGTATGAGCTTGCCCACGGCGACCAGAAACTGCTGGACATTGGAATCGCTTTGGGCCTTCAGCCTACTCTCCTCCTCCTGGATGAACCCACATCGGGCATGTCGCCGGACGAGCGGCAACTCACCCGTGATCTGATCGTGCGTCTCTGGAAGGAGTTCAACCTCACCATGGTCTTTATCGAGCACGACATGGACACCGTCTTCGGCATCGCCCAGATTGTTAGGGTGCTCCACCTGGGGCATCTGTTGGCGGAAGGGACGCCCGACGAAATTCGCAATAATCCGGAGGTGATCACTGCATACCTCGGAGAGGAGGTCCAATGAGCCACATACTGGAGGCGGTGGATCTCAACACCTTTTACGGGCGCAGCCACATCCTCTTCAACGTCAGTTTGTCAATCGCGCCCGGAGAAACCGTTTGCCTCATGGGCCGAAACGGTGCGGGTAAGACCACGACTTTTCGCTCTATTATGGGACTGATTCCGACCAGGTCCGGGAAGGTAATTTTCAAAGGCCAGGACTGCACCAATCTGCCTCCCTTTAAGCGGGCGCGCATGGGGCTCGGATTCGTGCCGGAGGACCGCCGCATTCTCGGGCCGTTCACGGTGAGCGAAAACCTGGGCCTGGGCAGGATCCCCGGACGCAATGGGCGATGGGACCTCGACACGGTCTTGGAGCATTTTCCGTTGCTCCTCCACCTGCTGGATCGGGCCGGCGGAAGCTTATCGGGCGGGGAG
>JAIWNO010000291.1 GCA_020216785.1 Desulfomonile sp. | reverse complement strand
CTGCGGCGATATGCCTTTTTTACAGATTATGTAGGTGGATTATTTGGTACATTTGTTCTCTCCAGGGTTGATCCGCAATCCTTATCTAGGTCGCTGTTCCCCAAAGGTTCTGCCGAAATGGGTGGTTGGCGGGACCATCGCGAATCGCCGATGTCCGGCAGGGAGCAGGAACTATCCAGAAGAGTGGCCGTCCTGGAACAGGAGTTGCGTGGCATTCAGGCCTCGCTTGTATGGCGAATGCGCGAGAAGGTCGTTCACTCGCGCATCGGGCCGCCCTTGGCCAGCGCTTTGATTCTTGGGAAGAAATCCATCTCATGGCTCGTACAAAATCAGCAAGGCTTCTGGAAAGGAAAGGTCCCCTGGCTTTTGCGAAGGAGCGCTTCGCAATTGCCGCCCGTGGCTGGCGGAACCCTCTCTGCGAACAAAACCGTATCGGCTTCCGGGAGACCCGGTTCCTCAAAAGCCCAATATGAGGCACAAGAGGTCAAGTGGCTTGCAGAGATCTGTGCAAGGAAGCCAAGAGTCATTGCCGTGTGCAATCCGCGATGGATGGGAGTCACGAGTTCCACCAAGACCTTGTTCGAAGACGTATTGTTGGTCGAAGACACTGCCGACGAGGCCGATCAGGTCCGCTACGCCAATCTGCTGGCGGAAGCGGAATGCCCACGCATTGTCTTTAGCGGCCTTGCCCCTGTTTGCCTTCAAATTATCCGACGACTGCACAAAATGTCATCCGGTACGAAGATCGCTATTCTCTGGCACGGTAATTTTCTTCACTGTGCTGAGAACCTGGACTGGAATATGTTTCACGCGGCATGTGAGCTGTCCCGGAATGGAGTTGTTTGGAAGATCGGGTTTGTTAAGAAAGGCATGGCGGAGGTTATCGCCCGGGCCGGCATAAACGGTGCGTTTGTAATGAACTACGTCGAGAGGGTCCCTGAACGAGCTTCTACGCCTTTGGAGGGAGGGCCTCACATTGCCGTATGGAGCTATCCGTTCATGTGGCGCAAGTACCCGTATGCCATGATGGCTTCGGTTCTGATGATTCCACACGCGAAATTGCACGCCCACATGGTAAATGCCAGGGTAAAGGCGTTTCTCGACTTCTTCCGCGTTCCCCTCAGCAGTGCGACAAACTCGTGGGTCCCTCAAGACGAGATGCCTGAGTACTTGGCCCAAATGCATCTGAACCTATATGTGACATTATCGGAATGTGCCCCGATGCTCCCTCTCGAGAGCCTTTCGGTGGGGTGCCCCTGTCTCCTTGGCCCTACCTCGCACCTCTTTGACGATCACGAATACTTGCACAAGAGTCTGATTGTTCAATACCCGGATAGTGCCAGAGCAATAGGGCTTCAAGCGATCAAGGCGTTGGAGCAGCGAGAAGAAATAGTCGAGGCATACAAGAAGTACGCGCCCGAGTACAACAAACGCGCCCGCAAATCCGTCGAGGACTTCATTGAAGACTAAGGATGCGCTCCCATGTCTAAGATCTGTTTCGTATCTTTTGAGTTGCATCTGATGACCATGGGAGGTTGCGGGGTCCTCCTTCGCCACTCGGCGGAGGTTTTGCTGGAACGCGGCCATCAAGTGATTTTTCTTTTGGACATGCCGAAAAGATTCTTCAATTTATTTGATCCGCAGGCTTTTTCCTCATCCCGCAATTGCTTCGCTTACCACGTGGAGGAGCTGTGCGCTGACATTCCTCTGTCACGGCGTGACTTTCCAACCTCGTTCTTGTGGAACTCGTACCGGTTCCACTGGGCCCTGACCAAAGTGGGTGCCATGCATGGGCCGGATTTCGTGGAGTTTTTCGATTACAGCGGGCCCGCGTACTACGCAATTGCCGCCAAGATTGCCGGCTTGGCGCACGAACGTGCGCATTTGGGAGTGCGGCTCCATTCGACCAACGAGTTGTTGTACATTCATACACCCGCTCCACAAGTCTCCCCGGAATGGTGTTTAATGTACGGTCAGGAACGGCAGGCATTGAGACTTGCCGAAACGGTGCTCGCTCCTTCCGGCGCATTTCTGGAGGAGGAGGTCCGGCCGATCTATGACCGCTGGCTGGGCCGCCAGGTTATTTCGCGGCCTGTACTGACGAGTGTTCCGTGGGCCGCTGGGAACTCCGAGCCGAAAAATGTGGTGCTGTTCTACGGGAGGCTTTTCGGATTCAAGGGGGTGGATCTCTTCTTGGACGCGGCCATTCACCTGCTCACAACCAGAGGACACCGCGACTTCCATTTTCTCCTCGCCGGGTCCAACTCGGCGTCCGCCCCGGATGGCAGCGCCAGCTATCAGGACTATTTGCTTAGACGGGTCCCCGAACCCCTCCGCTCTCAAATTCGATTCACAGGTCACCTGAAACACGAGGAAGTCGAAAAGATATTGCCCCAGGTTCTTTGTGCCGTATTTCCGAACCACTTGGAGTCCTTTTGTTATGCCGCACACGAGCTTCAGCAGGCTGGGGTCCCGATCGTACTGAACGACATTCCGGCGTTTCGAGCATCCTTCGTCCACGACAGAGACGCATTGTTTTTCGACGGGACACTCAGCGATTTGAGTAATCAGATCGAGCGATTGGTTCATGATAAGGATTTAAGAGACCGGATCAAACGGCCGCACGCTGTGACGGACCAGCCGCTGGGGAACGTTTATGACGGCTTTCGGGATGGATGGATACGGCCTTTGAAGCCGAATGATTCGCGCCTGTCGGTTCTCGTCTGCGTCGTTGCCGATAGTGCGGGGCAGCTCGATCGTACCTTAGGGTCCTTGCGAAGCCAACGCGGGGTGAACTTTGAAGGGGTGGTGCTCACACCGGTATCGAAAACCGTCGAGCACATCTCTGGAGGAGTGTGGTTCCTGGGGGGACTGTTCGGGGCCTGCGGTCTCGACGGCACTCCCAGAGCCGCTTTGGAAGTTATGGCCAAGGACACGCTGCTGCTCCTGCGGGCCGGCGATGTGCTGCATCAGGACCATCTCCAAACATGCGTCGGCGTTCTCGAGCGCCAACCGGAGCTTTCGTTTGTAGGTACGTGGCACCGCGTTTATAGGGACGGGTCGTATCAACTGGAAACATTTCCCATTGATAGCGCCCTCGAGCTGGTCCCTTTTCTGGGCCTGCCCTTGATGAGTCGTACACTGATGAGGACGCCTCCGGGGCGCATGCTTGCGGATTTGTTCGATCCTCGATTGTTGGCAATGGGTGAATTGGGTTATCTGTGGGACCTCGAGGCTTCCCACGGTCCCGGAATAGTGGTGCCTGAGGCTCTGTTGGAGAAGGACGAGGAAGCAACAGTCAGGCTTGACCCCTCGCTGATCGGTTACCTCGTCATGAAGGACAACAATGCGCAGAGAAAACGGCGGCTTGCAAATTATCTGGTGGCAGTCTTGCCCGAATTGCAACAAGCCACAGCCGCGCATGATATACAGGCCTTCGTAGAATCTGTGAAGGTATCCCGCGTGGGGAATTTTCTGCGCCGACATCCAACTGTGACTGCGGCTGCAAGACGCTCGCTACGATGGATAAGGAAAAAGCTTTGAGGAGCTGTTCCGTCGAAGTGTGTGATGCGAGTCTTCATGCCTCGAATCGGCACAATGATGCAGAAAAATGCTCTTTGCGCCGGCATATTGCCGGCTCTTATCAAGAAGTTTTCATGGCAAACCGATGATCGAAACGCCAATACGTCTTGTCGCTTATCGAAGATATAGGAGGATTTTCTCATGGATGACCGGGAGGCCGGCTGCAAGAGCCCCATTTTCATATGCGGCGATTCCAGGACCGGCACGACAGCTCTATGGGCCGCGTTAATACAGCATCCGAATCTTGTGCCAAAAATTCGAGTTGATAAAGAACTGCCGTTCTTTCAGGAATTCTTCGAGGGTCGGCGGCATCCGCCGTACAGGCGTTTTCCCATTGACCGTATTTTCGAAGAGCAGGGCGTACTGTTTATCAATAGTTTTATGTCGGAAAATACGGGGGGGAGGACCGGTAGATACGTCACGGCAAAGCCCAACAACATGAATTACATGAATCGTATTCTTCCATACTTGCCCGAAGCCAGGTTTATTCTCATGCTTAGGCATCCACAAGAGGTAATCTGGAGCAAGCTTCACTATCCAGGAGCAGCAAAGGGTGGATGGCGAGACCCGAATTCCGCCCCTACCGACGACTTCACCGATGCGGAACTCTCCAAATTGGCCGACCAGTGGAATGCCAGCACAAGGGTCATCCTCGAGGCCCTTCAGGGCGAGCATTCTCGTGCAATGATGCTTGTTCGACATGAAGCTCTTATCGCGGACCCACGTTCCGTGATTAGTGAGGTGCTCAATTTTGTACAGGAACCTCTGGATGATAATGTCCTGGATATCTTATCGTCCAGGTTGACGCACAGCTCGTTTCGCGGCGATGAGAAGGGTGTGGATTTGCCCCGGTACTTCGCCGATATCCGGAAGTCGATAGCGGAAAGCAGTGGGTTCTGCTCCCGGGTGTGGCCCCTGGTAAAAGATTATGGCGAAATGTTCGGCTACGCGGATTACGCGTCCCAATCAGTTCATGCCGGGGAGGATCTCGGGATTGCGCCCCCCTCCAAGCCGGAGATGTCGCCGGGCTCAAGCCTGACACAGCCCGAGGCGCCGCCTCCCGCCGAAACGGGTCTAGTCACCATAGAGTCTTGTACGCTGGCGGATAAGAATGGCGAAGCCTGCTCCACATTCAGGACGGGTGATTCCATGATGTTGACTGTAACGATCAGGGCTGAAGACACAATTCAACATCTGGGCGTCGGGTTCAGCGTCTTCGCTGAAGACAACACGACGCTTTTCGGGAGGACAACGTTCGACGAGCGGGTGGAATTGCCGACCGCCAAAAAAGGCGACGTCTTCCGTATTGCTTTTGTTTTTGACAACATTTGTTTTCAAGGTCTATACAGAATTGCAGTAAAAGCTTTTAGTATCACTGATCCATATTATTCGGATTTCGTCAAGCACAGTGAAGTTGGCAATGCGGCCCGATTTATGTCCGGCACGGACCGTCTTGTGCCGGGAAAGTTTTTGGTTCACAATCACGTTTCTATAGAACTTCTTGATGGAGGCCGGTTGGTCCCTCTCGGAAGTTTGACCTCCCGCCAGCGGGTTGAGGCGGAGCTCAAGTGGCAAATCGAGGCGTTGCGGCAATCGTTCAGTTTCAAAGTGGGCAATCTACTTGTCAGGTGCATCCCGACTCCTATCCGCAGGCTATTGACAGGGCGAAACAATTGATAGAGAGACTGACCGAGGAGGGACCGAAAAACGGGGATGCTGGTCGGAGGTGGTCTGTGTAGGTGGTCCGGAGTTTTCTTTGTCTCAATACTGACGTTCTGAGAGTGCGTGACGGGGATGGCGGAAAAAACGGTTGACGGAGTGGCGGACGATCGGGTACGCTCAAAAAAAGGAAAATAGGTATCTTTAGCGGGAACGTGAAGACGGTTTTACCGCCCCCGTGTCTCGTGAGACACTATCCGAAGCCCTTGCAGGCGTCAGGAGCACGCCGGCGGGATCGGATGTCCGGGGTAGCACCCCAGAATTGACAAGACCACGGCATAATTCAGGGTCAAAGCCCTTAAGCCGTTGGGGGGATAAATGAAGAGAAAGAGTTATTCCATTCTTGTCGGCTTATCATTGCTATCTGCCGCAACTTTCCTCGGAGGTTGCAGCACGATACTGTTGTTTGAACCGTTTTTTGGGGCTTGACACGGCCCCCCCGCTTTTTGTACACAAATAGCTGGAGAACAACAGATGGTCGGCACTACAGGCGCACTCTTTTTATTTTTTAACTTTAGAAGGAGTACCTGTGTGACCTGAGTGTGGCCATCCCACAATACGGCAAAGAAAGCGGAGTTCACACTCCGCTTTCTTTGTTTGGGGCCAAAGTCTTCACTTCTGCCGGCCGGCTTTATGACAGAAAGGAGAACCACGCATGGCAGGACCGCTTGACGGTATTCGCGTTATCGAAATCTCCATGTTCCAGCAAGGCCCGGTCGCAGGTGTACGGCTGGGCGACTTAGGAGCCGACGTGATCAAGATCGAGCCGAAAGCCGGCGACCCGGGCAGGGGGTTCATGAGAATCATCGGAGCAATGGTCGGTCTCACGGGCCACAATTACTATTTCGAGCATTGCAACCGGAACAAGAGGAGTATCGTGCTGGATCTCAGGAAAGATCAGGGTATGGAAGTGTTTTTTAAGCTCATCGACACTGCAGATGTCTTCCTCAATAACATGAGCATCCAAGCGCCAATCCGAATGGGGATAGGCCCGGAGGTCCTGCTGGCACGGAACCCGAGACTCATTTACGCTCAGGCCTCAGGCTGGGGACGCAAAGGGCCGAACGCGGACGATCACGCGTTCGACTACACAGGAATTGCGCGTTCCGGTCTAATGATGTCCTGCGGAGAAAAGGGCGCGCCGCCCACGCAAATCCTGCCTGGAATGGGAGACGAAAT
This sequence comes from Desulfomonile sp., assembly GCA_020216785.1. Lineage (GTDB taxonomy): Bacteria > Desulfobacterota > Desulfomonilia > Desulfomonilales > Desulfomonilaceae > JAIWNO01. Next base: position 10,339 of record JAIWNO010000291.1, on the reverse strand, counting down.
CGGCGCGTTGATCTGCGCATGGGGCGTTACGGCCGCCCTCTATGCGCGTGAAAAGACCGGGAGAGGACAAGTTGTAGACACATCCCTGATGGGGAGCCTCATATCCATGCTGGGGCTCATCATGTCCGCTCCGGCCATCACGGGCAAGGAATTTCCAAGAGAGATCAGGGCGCAAGCTGGTAATCCCATCTACAACCACTACCGGTGCAAGGACGACCGATGGCTTGCGATCGCGCATTTGCAGCCCGATCTGTATTGGCCGAAGGTCTGCAAGGCGCTCGACCTGGACAATCTCATGCAAGACCCCAGGTTCGCAACCCTGGAGGCCCGGAGCAAGAACGCCAGGGAATTGGTGTCGATACTTGACGAGCGATTCGCGACCAAAACGCGTGACGAATGGTTAGGCATCCTCAGAGAGGCCGGATGCATTTGCACTCCCGTTCAAACGCCGTTGGAGGTGGTGAATGATCCCCAAGCGCCGGCCAACAACTACTTCGTGCACTTCAATCATCCCGTGAACGGCGAGACGAGGATGGTTGGCTTTCCGTGGGATTTCAGCGACACGCCGGCTTCGTGCAGGCGTCCGGCCCCGGAACTTGGGGAGCACACGATTGAGGTCCTCGAAGAACTCGGGTACACGGAAACCGACATCGCCCGGCTGCGACAAGAAGGCGTGATATAAGGGCTGAGAATTTGTCAGCGGCTTCCAAGCATTTCCTTTGCGGGTTTGCGGATCGATCCGGAAGTTCGTTCACACGGTCGTCCGTGGCGGACTGGGTATGAGCGATCTCATGCCGATGCGCTTTCAAGCGAGTGACATCTCTGTCTTGGTGGGACAGGTACCTTGCCTGTCATCTTTGGACAGGCGGGACGCCTGTCCCACCAGTACTTGACCAAGATCGTCGCCCATTTGATTGCGTATTGATATCAGCCCCGCGCGTGCGAACTTCTGTCACCGGACATTCGGGGCAACCTGTCGTTCGGAAACGTGAACACGCCCTATTGAGTGGCCCTCGACGAACCCTGCCTTCTTGACCGAAGCGGTGACGATGTATTCGCCCGGCGCAAAGGGTGTCCAGTTCGTGATGAAGACGCCGTGCGTATTCGTGTACCCTTGAATGCAGCATTTACTCTTCTCACCGGTCTCCGGATCGTTGGCACGCGCGGGCAGGAAGTCCAGTCTCACTTCGCCGTGGCTCACTCCATTTCTGCCGGCTGAAGCTTGCAGGAAGACCCTCGCGTCCTTGTGCTTCACGTTGTCCGCCGAGATTTCCAGTGATACCGAAATGGGCCTACCGGGCAGGGCCTGACACAGCCATCCCAGTCCTGCTGCCACGACGACCAAGAGAAGCACGAGAAAGATCTTGATTTCCGTCTTCATGTGGATTGCTCCATAGTGCCTGGTTCATTGGCTGTCATACCAATGCTCGTTCCAATAAGTCGCAATTGCCCCGATCGATGGAGCCAACCCGTGTATCGGCCCATCTTTCAGGGCGCACGCGCGGGTGTGTCCCTACAGCGCCCTACTGTCGGCTCGGTGGAGCATTCGTATGAAAGTCGTCGCCATAGGCACCTGCTATCGGGTGTGCGTATGGGGAGGTGCGGAGGGGAGATGAGTCTCCCCTCCGCAGAATGGCGCAGCGTGGCGCTCTTAATACCCATCTCCGAGGCGAAGCTACGGAGCGTTCACCGAACCCGACGACTTTCATGATCCGTTGTGCCCAAAAACCGAGGCATGGGAGTTGGCATCAGATCGGCTATTGACCTAGTACAGCGCGGTGCTCGCATGAGGTTTGCCGCGGGGTACGCCGCCTCTGTCTGCGGCCTTCTGCATCCATTTTTTCCATGCCCGAACGATGTCATCTTCGAGCGCCCGGATGGCTGAAAATTCCTCGGTCTCGCTCTTTTCCTCAAGTTCCGTGGGCGCTGGTCCCGGCACGCAAAAGCCGAGCACATCGTCACTGCTGCTCACGTCGATTCGCAATCCGTCAGGAACGATCTCCTGAGGCTGGCGAGCGTAATATCTCTTTCTCATAGCACTCTCCTCCGTGTCTCGACTGAACCGGATCGCGGCGCATTTGCAGCTGACGCTGCCGCGCTCGAAATCAGGTTCAGTGTGAAGCCGGTTGCTGGTGATGACCTCCGCTGCCGGGAGGCTGCGAAGGACCCGAGGTGCTCTCGGCGTAACAGAGTGATTGCACTGTGCCGCTGCACGAGGAACACGCCCCCCTTGCAGGATGTTGATTCCGGTTACAGTCTACGTATCAGAAATGTAGTCTCACCTTTTGTGCACAAGCAAATGCCCTTACGAGAGGCTGTTTGGGCTAGGCCCGGCCCACTCGATTCCCCACAGTGGGGCGGGTCGGTCGCTCCACTATCGTGATCCCGGTGCGCTACTCCCCAGGATTCATATAGTTGGTCCCTACGGACGGGCCGGCGAGGAAATCCCACCATCCATGCCATACATTCCACTGGCGCCAGTAGCCCAAGTCGTACTCATAGCGATAGGCATTTGCGCCTGTAGACGTCACCGTCCAGACCCCGAGATTGGTAGCTGTCCACTGGTAAGTGTATCCGTTATTCAAATTGTGGCCCATGCCGTCCCCCACAAACCAGCAGCTTATTCCTGCATGGCCGAGGTTGTTATAGACTCCGCCGTAGATGCCTCGGTGCCGCCACAGGCCGGTGCTGTAAAAGTACGTGAATCTGTCGCCGTTGTCAGTCCCGTCTAGGCTCCAGTAGGAGGCGTCTGGAATGCGGAAGTACTGGAAATACCACTGCGTGCTGCCGATGGTGCCCATGTCGTGATACTTGCCGTCGCCGATGAATGCGCTCGACATAGGGTTCGAAGAGGAGTTGATGCTCCAGCCTATGTTATCGCGAAAGTGACACCAAAGTCCGGAGTAATAATAGTATCTAAGGCGATGTCCTGCGTCAGTACCATCGCGGCTCCATTCCCCTTCACTCAACATGTACCTATACCACCAGCCGTCCCTGAGGTCGTGCCACACGTAATTACCCACAAAGAGTGCGCTCCGCTCACTGGCGCCGAGGTTGTGCCAGGATCCGCCGTAGCCGCGGTGCCGCCACTGTCCCGTGTCGTACTTGTACGTGAAACGAGAAGAGTCCGGATCTGATGTCAGGGTCCAATATGCATTATCCGACCCGTAGTAATACGTGTACCACCAGTCATTTCCAAGCTGCTTTGCCACATTTGTCCCTATGAAGCTCGCCGAGCGCTCGCCGGCGCCGAGGTCATTCCAGTCGCCAAAGGCCCCTCGATGTTCCCATTGTCCTGTTCCGTACCAATAGTGGAAGCGATTGCCGCTGTCGGTACCGTCGCGGCTCCAGTAGGCATCATCGGAGCCAGTGAGGTATCGGTACCAGAACCCATTGCCCAGATTGTGCCACACCTGGTCGCCAAGAAAACTCGCAGAGAGACCCGCGTTTCCGAGAGCTTGCCAGGACAGCGGGCTTCCGGTGCTCTCCCATTGCCCGGTCCCATATTTGTATCGAAAGCGGTATGTGCCGCCGGTCTTGAAATAACCCACATCGTATGCAGTGGTGTACTGATAGGTGAACCCATTTCCGAGGTTCCACCACGCACCGCTGCCCAGGAACGCGGCGGAGAGTCCTGCGCTTCCCAGTGCTTGCCACGAGAGGATATTCGCGGTGTTCTCCCACTGTCCGGGACCATACTTGTATCGAAAGCGGTATGTGCCCCCGTCCTTGAAGTACCCGACATCGTATGCAGTGGTGTACTGATAGGTGAACCCGTTGCCCAGATCGTGCCATCCCCCATTGCCGATGAAGGTGCTCGGCCGGTCAAGAGCACTGACGGCGTACCAGCCCGATCCGTACGACGCATAATGCCACCATTGACGGCTCGTCAAGTGGTACCGGAACTTCGGGTTCTCGAAAGTGTTCCAGTAGTAATTGTGGTCCCCGCCGGATTCGTTTTCAAGCCAAGCGGCGTAGGCCTGCTGGTTCCGAACGATGCCGAAACCGATCAAGAGCGCTGCCACAACCCAGACGGCCGTCAGTCTTCTCAACGAGATCTTGTTCATTTCGTCTCCCCCGTTGCGGGGCACCGATCCGGTGTCAGGTTGAATGAATGTTGCGTTCCCCGGGCCAATGGTGATGTGAGATGTTCCCTGGAAACACGATTTCAGGGTACGGGTGTTGGGAATGACACTCAATACATAGATAGTACATAGGGATTGGGTATCAAAAATACCAATTTCGGTATTTTGTCCGCCGGCGCATACTCAAAAAGACGGCTCAAAAACCGGAAAACGCGGAGCAAACGCGGGAGGCGCGGATGGGAGTATCTGAGGACGTCTATTCGGGAAAAGCTGCAATTGGCGGCAACGCGGCGCGGTGACGGGCACCCGCGTCAGTGGGCCTTGAGGATGTGTCGGACCTTCTCCAGCCAATAAGGCATTTGCATGGATTTGAACATGCGCTCGGCTTTACGCAGGTTCTTGATTCCCCTGTCGGTCCATCCGGATTCGAAGTAGAACTCGCCAAGATGCAGGTAGCCTTCCGCGACAAAGGGCTTAACACCAAGCCGTCTCAGGATCTCGATCCCCTGTAGGATCAACGCTTCTGCCTTCGCTATCTGCAGGGGATGAACTCTCGCATGGACGCGTCCGGCGGCCATTTTTGCCAGCCCGAGGAAGTGCTCCTCTCCACATTTTTCGGCCCATTCAATAGCGGACCGGACGAATTCCTCAGCAGCAGACAGGTCTCCGCAATGCATGTGGATCAGGCCCATTTCGTAAAGACCTCTTGATATGAAGATAGGAGCGTCATGTCCCGTGCTTATGTTGATCGACCTGTTCAGATGCTCAATCGCTTTCGCGCAATCACCTCTCATGTGGTACAGAACGCCGCGAACCGCCCACATGGACGACCAGAACACTTCCGAGGGGAGATTTGCTTCCTGAAAAATCCTCATGGCGGCTGCCTGGTGATGCTCGGCTTCTGTAAGGTGTCCGCGCTCCATATTCTGGATAGCTTGTGCTATCTCCAGCCAGCCCAGACCGTACGAATCGTTGATTTCAGGAGCGACAGCCATCACCCGCTCGTAGAGGCTTGACGCAGCGTCGAATTCTCCGACCATGGCGTAAGAAACGACTGAAATTCCAGCGATGGACAGGTACGGATTTACGGCCATCCCGAAATTGTCTTTTTCACAGTGTGCACTCTGAATGGCATCGATGAGTCTCGTTGTATAGGGTAACAGTAATGCGAAACGACCAAGAGTGAAAAGCACTCCGATCTCATTAAAAGCCGCCGGCACGGCAGCGGCCAGCTCTTGGCGCGTGCTGATTCCCGCCGCACGCTCGTCCAAAATCTCAAGGCATTGGTTAGCCTGATCAGCGGCTATGGCGGGTTGTCGTGCGACCCGCCCGTACATAGACAGCGATGAGCGAATCGCTTCGAGTCGCCCCGAATCGCCCATTTCCACAGCGAGCTTCTCTGCCTCCTCCAGAAGTTCTTTGTAGCCCTCCGGTGCATCCAAGAAGACCGCGACCCAGTCCATAGCCATCGCAGTGTCAAGAGCGCCTCTTCTTGTGGCATCATCTTGGGGTCCTTTCTCCCATAATCCGAAGGATTGTCGGTAGAATCGATATGCGTTCCGGAGCGAGTTCTGGCGTCTTGCCTTGTCGCCGGCAAGTCTCAAATAATGGCGGGCCTTTTGCCAGTTCTCGCACGAGAGATAGTGATGCGCGAGCGATTCCAGCACTTGGTCGGCATTGTTTGTGTAGAGTTCCTCTAACGCGGCCCCTATTTTCGCATGGAGGTTCTTTCGCCGTCCGGGAGTAAGGCTCTGGTACACAGCGTCCTGGGTCAACGCGTGTTTGAACACGAATACTGCATCGGGTCTCGATTCCATCTCGTAGACAAACTCCAGCTCTCCCAACAGCAAGAGATGTCGCTCAACCCGGACAGCCTCACCCAGCACCTTTTGCAGGAGCGTCTGCGAGAACCCTCGGCCGATGACCGAAGCCACCTGCAAGGTGGCTTTCACCTTGGGCTTTAACAGATCCAGGCGGGCCGAAATGACGGTTTGAATGCCTGCGGGCACAATCTCCCGCGCCTTGGATTCGTCGAGAATGGCGCCTTCTTCGGTGTTCCTGATGGCCTTTTTTGCAACGAGGGTTTGAGTAAGCTCTTCCACAAAGAGCGGGTTTTCGCCGGTTTTCTCTTCGATGAGGCGCATGGCAGCGGGCCCCAAGTCGGGCGACCCGAGGATCGATCGGACAAGCTCGCGGACGTATCCGGACGAAATGCCGTCAAGATGCAACGATGTGAGATCGGGAGCAGTCCGCAACATCCCCTGGTATTCGGGGCGAAACAGCAGGATGAGCAGCATTGCCGAGTCGGAGATTTTATCGCACAAAAAGTGGAGCAGTTCTTCCGAGCTTTGATCGACCCAGTGGAGAGCTTCCACTGTGACGACCAGGAGGCGCTCTCTGCCCGACTCACAGAGCAATGTGGCAACAGCGTGGAAGACTCGGCCCTTTCGCTCCGGCGGTGTCAAGCTCTTGTATGCTTCGTCGTCCACCGGGAGTGCGAGCATCTCGGAGAGAGGTGAAGCAAGACCTTGATCTCCGAGGCTGAGTTGCTCCAATGTCTGTCGTATTTTTTTCTTGGCCGCGGCCTGGGCGTCTTCGGCCCGAATTCCGCAGCACGAGCGTACGATTTCGAGGATTGGATGGTAGGGCGCCGCGCTCGCATACGCCATGCAATACCCGCTGAAGTTGCGGCACGGTATTCGATCCGCGAGCCGGCTCGTGAACTCCTCAACGAGGCGCGACTTGCCGATGCCCGCGTCCCCCCATACTGCAACGACCTGCCCGTGACCGGTGCGTGCCTTCCCAGCCGCTTCAAAGAGGCTCGACAATTCCGCCTCTCGTCCGACGAAGGTGCTGAGGCGCTGCAGCCGCAGTGGGCGTGCACCGGCCGGATGCTTCTTCGGCCGGATGAGTTCGTACATCTCAACAGCTTCCCGGATGTCCGCTGTGGAAACCTCAGTCACAGGCCGAAAGCTGAAGAACGGCTTCGCAAGTTCGTACGTGCTCCGTTCCACGACGATTTTCCCCGGCCTTCCCAGTGATCTGGCGGCAGGGACGAGGTCTTTGAGACCGTCGAAATCCTCATGGCTGACCGGAGCGCCCGGTGTGGCGCCATGAAAAAGCGCGGGACCTGAAACGAGCGAGAGTTGGAGGGCCGGCAGCGGAGAGCTATCGTCTTCTCGGGGAAACAGGCTGGGCAGACCATTCAGGATTTTCCATGCAGCTTCGCAGCCCCGTCTCGCGTGATCCTCGCGTGACAAGGGTGCGCCGAAGACTGCAACGATAGCTCCTCCGAAAGATCGTGATAGTGCGCCGCCATGCCGGCGAACCTGAGTCTCCACAAAACCGACATATCTTCGGCTGAACCGATAGATACCGCCCAGGCTGAATCTCTTTTGAAGCGCCGAAGTGTCTACCATCTCGATGAGAAGAAGGGTGACCGGTTTATACTCACCCTCGCTTTCGTTCTCCGCGATGAGCATCTTGTCGCCGAAAAGCTGCAAGCGGGACTCCGATCGGCGAATATTCCGCAGAGAAACGCGGAGGGTATCCGCTTCGGACGACCCGGAGCATGATGGACACTTCGCTCCCGGAGCAAGGCTGCGACCGCACGTGGCACAGAATTGAGGCACTTGAGCTTCGTCGTTCTCTTTGCCCTGCATCACAGCCCCCGGTCATAGCACAGAAAATGCCTTGCTTGTTTCGTTTACGGTTCCAGGAACTTCTGCATCAGGTGAGAAGCCAGCGGCCGCCGCGACCCCACCAGTCCGAGTTTCTTGCGAATGTTGAAGCGGTGGGCGCTCACTGTTCCCGGCGAGATGCCTGTCGTATCTGCTATTTCCTTCGAGGTGAGTCCCGCGCCTATTAGCTCGCACAGCCTGATTTCCCGTGGCGTCAGCACGGTCAACTCTCGCTCGCCTCCACGGCCTGAGTCGAGGAAGAGGCTCTTGAGATTGAAGGCCAACGAATTCAAGAGATGTCTGGCGGATTCGGGGAGTCTCAGAGTGTTCAATTGATCGAGAGCAGGAAGGACCACCTCGGTAATATTGCGAAACATGGTTTTTTCAGTGTCCTTCTTGAACTCCTCCATCTGGGATATCATAAGCTTGAGCGCTTGGTCGGTATATTTGAGCCGGCGTGCCAACGTTTTTACTTCCGCGTGTGCCTCTTCAAGTTGATCCGAGGTCTCACGAAGGCTTCCTTCCAATTGGAGGACGCGTTTCTGGTACGATTCCGAAGCAAGACTCTCGGTTAATTTTCTTTCAGAGATGTCCCAGATGGTGATGACCATGCCGATTGGTGTTCCATCCTCATCCCGCACGAGGGTACTGGATCGCGACACTGAAAACGAAAATTCGTCCTTTCGTACGTGCACGAGGTCTGTTGTGAATTCGCCGGAATTCTCGGTCTCAAGATCTGCAAGCGCGGCGCTCATCACAATGTCGGCTGGATAAAGTGTTACAAGGCGTTGTCCCGCAAGCTCTTCAGGCTCGTACCCGTGCAGTCTTGCAAATGCTCGATTTACATAGGCGAGGCAACCCTCGCGATCGACGAATGCGATACCCACCGCGATGTGCTCGACGAGGCCGGCGAGAAACCTCAGCTGACGTTCGACTTGCCGTCGCTCCTTTTGACTTGAGGCAACCACCCGGCAATCCCCCCAACAGGCTAAGTTGGTGAACGAAACGGCACATTCACAAGGCGCGCTCCTCCCCCCACTTTCCCATAATAGCCGTTTAGCACGAACTCATGCATTTTTCAATGTTTCATTTGGAAATCGGTATGCCTTATGCGCAGCTTGCCGGTCGTGATCGGGCCTTGAGCGCTTGGGGCGAGAAGCGCATCAAAATTTGAAATTCACTCGGATCTTGAAGATCTTTTTCGCCGGCAGCTCGAGGATATCTATGCCGGTCCGCTCGACGAGAGAGCGAATCGTGCGCTCCTTGTCGTCGGCCGACGGGGAAATGAGTGTAAACCAGACGTTGTACCTATGGTCGCGCTCGTAGTTGTGGGTCACACCGGGGCAGGCGTTCACGATTGCTACAAACTCATCAAGTTTTTTTTCCGGCACTTGTGCGGCAAGAAGCGTACTGACGAAGCCCACCTTTCGGGAATTGATTGACGCTCCGAGACGCCTGATTACACCTTCTTGCTTGAGGCCCGCGATACGCTCCAGCACTTCCCGTTCGTTCATTCCGAGCCGCTGCCCGAGTACGCGATACGGGTGGGGTCCCACAGGGAAATCTGCCTGAATTTCATTAAGAAGATCTCGATCGCGCTGATCCATTTCGTTACCGTACCTATGCAATGAAGATGCGCTTCCATCGTATCAGGTCTTCAATAGCCATACCACAGCCTCGAACGACCGTTGTAAGCGGATCCTCAGCCACCCGAGCGCTGATCCCCGTCATCTTTGTTATCAGGACATCCAGACCCGGTAACAAGGCCCCGCCACCCGTCAAGATAATGCCACGCTCCTTGATGTCTCCCAAAAGCGCCGCGGGAGTATTCTCAAGCGCCCGTTGCACGGTTTCGATGATTGCGTCCACTGGTTCCACCAGTGCTTGACTGATTTGGGAAGAGGTCAAGGTCACGGTCCGTGGGCCGCCGCGGGGAAGCTCTTTGCCCGTCACCTCCATGGTTCGCTCGTCGCCGGTGTTCATTGCCGCGCCGACGCGGATCTTGACTTGCTCTGCCGCGGCAGTCGTGATCTCGAGGCGCATCTGGCGCTGAAGGTAGCGCACGATGGCCTCGTCCATTTCATCGCCGGCAACGCGAATCGATTCGCAATACGTGGTTGAACAGAGAGAGATCACGCCAACCTCGGTCGTGCCGCCGCCGATGTCAACGACGGCATTTCCGAGAGGCCGCTCTACATCGAGGCCGGCGCCCATCGCCGCGGCCATGGGCTCTTCCACGAGGAAGATGTGCCGCGCTCCGGCCTCGTAGGCAGAGTCCTTCACTGCGCGCTTTTCTACCTGCGTGATGCCCGACGGCACCCCGATCACAATGCGGGGGTGTATTAGGAAGCGCGGCTTGAACACTCGGGTAAGAAATCCCCGAATCATCGCCATGGCAGCGTCGAAATCCGCAATCACTCCGTCTTTCAGCGGTCGGAGCGCACGAATCCATGCAGGAGTGCGGCCGAGGTATTCCCAAGCCTCTCGGCCGACGGAAATGGCTCGATTCGTGCGGACGTCGATGGCCACCACCGACGGCTCGTTGATGACGAGACCTTCGCCTTTGAGATAGAC
>JAIWNO010000290.1 GCA_020216785.1 Desulfomonile sp. | reverse complement strand
CCCGTGGTCGATGTGACCGATGGTCCCTACGTTCACGTGAGGCTTCGTCCGTTCAAACTTCGCCTTCGCCATGGGTTCCTCCAGCTTGCCTTGCCTCGGCAACCACCTTCTCCGCAAGAGACTGAGGCGCCGGTTCATAGTGAGAAAAGCGCATGGTGAATGTGGCTCGACCCTGCGTCAGACTCCTCAGGTCAGTGGCGTACCCGAACATTCGTTCGAGGGGAACGCGCACCCCGATAATCTGGATGCCGGACCGGCTCTCCATCCCGAGTATCTTGCCTCGGCGAGCGGTAAGGTCGCCGAGCACATCGCCGAGAAACTCCCCCGGAGAAACTACTTCCACATCCATAATCGGCTCGAGAAGGATGCTCTTGCCCTTCCGGCACGCTTCCTTAAATGCCATGAAGCCTGCGGTGCGGAAAGCCATCTCCGAGGAGTCAACTTCGTGAAACTTGCCGTCAATGAGGGTGACCTTCACGTCCACGACGGGGAAGCCGGCCAGCACGCCGGACTCCATCGCGCTCCGAATCCCCTCTTCTACTGGTTTGATAAATTCCTTGGGAATCACCCCGCGGGTGATCTTTTCCTCGAATATAAGGCCCGGTGAGGCAGTGGCGGGCTCAACTTTAATTACCACTTCCGCGAACTGCCCCTTGCCGCCGGTCTGCTTCACATGGCGATAATGGATCTTCGAGGGAGCGGTGATCGTCTCGCGAAAAGCGACCTGAGGAGCTCCGACCGCGGCCTCCACCTGAAACTCCCGTACCAGCCTGTCTGCAACGATTTCCAGGTGAAGCTCGCCCATTCCGGAAAGGATGGTCTCATTCGTTTCCGGATCGTTCTTCACCCGCAAGGATGGGTCTTCCCGGAGAAGTCTCGACAGGGCTTTGGACAGTTTCTCAGCGTCATCTCTGGTTTTCGGCGCGACTGCGACCGATATCACCGGTTCGGGGAATTCCATCGACTCCAGTGTCACAGGATGGTCCGGGTCACAGATGGTATCGCCGGTCCTGGTGTGTTTCAGTCCGACAGCGGCCACGATATCGCCGGCCCCAACCTCTTTGACCTCTTCCCGCTGGTCCGCGTGCATCTTCACCAGCCGGCCGATGCGCTCCTTTTTGTCCGACGAGGTGTTGAGCACGCCCGAGCCCGCGGTGAGGACCCCCGAATATAACCGAAGAAATGTAAGACTTCCCGTATAGGGATCGTTCATGATCTTGAATGCGAGGGCCGCCAGCGGACCCTCAGGGGACCTCGTCTCGATTTCGCCTTTGGCGTTCTTGCCTTCCACCGGCGGCATGTCGAGCGGTGACGGCAGATAGTCCACTACTGCGTCAAGCAGTTGCTGAATGCCCTTGTTCTTAAACGCCGCCCCGAGAAGGACCGGAGTAATCTTGAGGCTCAGAGTGCCTTTGCGGAGAGTCCCGCGGATTTGCTCCACGGGAATGTCCGTGTCGCCTTCGAGGTATTTTTCCAGCAATTCGTCATCGAGCTCACAGACACTTTCCACAAGAACTCGACGAGCAGCGAACGCTTCGTCCCGAAGCTCGGCCGGAACTTCACAGACGTCAAACCTCATCCCCATGGAGGCCTCGTCGAAGACGATCGCTTTCATGGAGACCAAGTCGATGATGCCCCTGAAGTCGTCCTCATCGCCCAGCGGAAGCTGCAGGAGGGCGGGAGTTGCGCCGAGTCGGTCTTTCATCATTTCAATAACCCTGCGATAGTCTGCGCCGGAGCGATCCAGTTTGTTTATAAAGGCAACCCTCGGGATCCTATACCGGTCAGCCTGTTTCCAGACCGTTTCGGACTGAGGCTCGACGCCGCCTACGGCACAGAATATCGCTACCGCTCCGTCCAGCACCCGGAGGCATCGTTCCACCTCGATGGTGAAATCCACATGCCCCGGTGTGTCGATGATGTTGATCTTATGTCCCCGCCAAGTGCAGGCCGTTGCGGCGGAGGTGATCGTTATGCCTCGCTCTTGCTCCTGTTCCATCCAATCCATGACGGCCTGGCCGTCATGGACTTCACCCATGCGGTGGGAAACGCCCGTATAGTAAAGAACCCGTTCGGTGGTTGTGGTCTTCCCGGCATCGATATGGGCCATGATTCCGATATTGCGGGTTTTATAGAGCGCTTCTCCTTTCATAGGGTAAAATCTTTCCTCGAGTGACTACCACCGATAGTGTGCAAAAGCCTTGTTTGCCTCAGCCATACGGTGGGTGTCTTCTTTTTTCTTGACCGCGCTGCCTTTGTTTGCGGCAGCGTCGAGTAGTTCTGCGGCAAGCTTCTGCTTCATGCTCTTTTCCCCGCGGCCGCGCGCGTAGTTGATGAGCCAGCGAATGGCCAGCGACTGTCGGCGCTCGGGACGGATCTCGACCGGTACCTGGTAGGTGCTGCCGCCGACACGACGGGAGCGTACCTCGAGTACAGGTCTGGTGTTATCAAGGGCCCGTTCGAAGACTTTGAGGGGATCTTCGCCCGTTTTCTCGGCCATGATGTCCAGCGCGTCGTAGACGATTGACTCGGCCACGGACTTCTTGCCTTGCCACATGACCGCGTTGATGAACTTGGCCACCAGCTTGCTGTGGTACTTCGGGTCGGGCAGTATGTCTCTCTTGGGGACTTTCCCTTTTCTGGGCATCTCTCTTCGCTCTCCGCTCGCGGGCTCGTTCCCAAAACGTTGAGGCGGCGCCAGAACAAGCTCCGCCTGTGTGCGTCGAGGTTGGATAGGTCCGGGGCTTTCGGGCTGCGTTGCAACCGCTTTCCCACCGAAGGTGGCGTAATGTGTCCGAACCTTCCCCGTCGTTACCGACGGTTTACCCTGACTCCCTGGTCTTTCTTATCCCGAACAATCGCTGTGAAATTGCGCCGACAAGCCCTGCGGGGGCCGCCGCATCATCAGCAAGTTACTTGGGTCGTTTTGTCCCGTACTTTGATCTGCCCTGCTTTCTATCTTGGACTCCGTATGCGTCCTGGGTGCCGCGGATTATATGGTAGCGGACGCCGGGCAGGTCCTTGACGCGGCCGCCGCGAATCAGGACTACGGAGTGTTCCTGCAGGTTGTGACCGATGCCGGGAATATAGGAGGTAACTTCGTATCCGTTGGTAAGCCGGACCCTGGCGACTTTTCTCAGCGCTGAATTGGGCTTCTTGGGCGTGGTGGTATAGACCCTCACACAGACGCCTCTGCGCTGGGGGCAATTAGTCAGGGCCGGGGCCGAGGTTTTTCTTCGTGGTTGTTCTCGACCTTTCCTGACCAATTGGCTTATCGTGGGCATACGTTTGAACCTCCCTTAATGTATCCAAATATTATGATCAAATTCCCGTGATCTTGTCAAACCTTTTTTTGGTTACTCCCATCGATTTCCACTGCAAAAACGATCCTTGCCATTACTTGGATGCCTCGCTCAACTCCGAGATCCGGGCGGCCGACCACCCCTACAGCGGGCAATGGGGCTTCTTGCGAGTTCGGGGCGGACACGCGGAGACTGTCTCAAAACTCGGGAGAAGTTGAAAATCGTAGCACGATCGACTCTGGGGTCCGTCTTTGTCACCCTCACCCCGGCCTCTCCCAGTGGGAGGGGATGCCTGTGGAGCCGATTCCCGCTCCCCTCTCCCTCAGGGAAAAGGTTAGGGGGGGTATTCGTGCTACGATGGCAGCTTTTGTACGGATCCTGAGACAGTTCTACGGGTCCGCCCCTACACCGGACAACGCGGTTTCAGGGGCATTTCCGCCCGACTTACGCGCTCGCCTTCAAGTCGCTTCGAGCAGCGGCCTGCGTCTCCGCTTCTTCTTCCTCTTCGTCTGCGTGCGCCAGCCTGAGGCTCTTGTAACGCGTCACCCCCGTGCCAGCGGGAATCAATCGGCCCATGATCACGTTTTCCTTCAGGCCTCGCAGATAGTCGATCTTGCCCTGAATAGAGGCTTCCGTAAGCACCTTGGTGGTCTCCTGGAAGCTTGCCGCGCTGATGAACGAATCGGTGGAGAGCGACGCCTTGGTGATGCCCAGCAAAAGGGGCTCGCCCACTGCCGGCTTTCCGCCTGCGGCCATCACGCGCCGGTTTTCCGCCTCGAAGACGGACCGTTCGATCTGTTCACCCACAAGGAAGTCGGTATCGCCGACTTCTTTGACGCGCACGCGCCGCAGCATTTGGCGCACAATGACTTCGATGTGCTTGTCGTTGATCTTCACGCCCTGGAGGCGGTAAACCTCCTGCACTTCGTCAACGAGGTACTTGGCGAGGTCCTTTTCACCCTTGATTCCGAGGAGGTCGTGGGGGTTGGTGGAGCCTTCCATGAGGGCTTCGCCCGCTTGGACCCAGTCACCGGGGTGCACCGAGATGTGTTTGCCTTTAGGGATAAGATATTCTTTGGGCTCACCCACCTCGGGGGTTACCACGACCTTCCGTTTGCCTTTGGTGTCCTTGCCGAAGCTCACCAGACCGTCGATCTCGGAGATGATCGCGAACTCCTTGGGTTTGCGCGCCTCGAAGAGTTCCGCCACTCGCGGTAGACCGCCCGTGATGTCCTTGGTCTTCGTGGTACCTCGACCAATTTTGGCAATGATGTCGCCGGCGTGAACAGGGTCGCCTTCCTTGACCATGATATTGGCGCCCACCGGCAGGAGGTAGCGCGCTTCGGAGTCGCCTATCTTGATGGTCCGGCCCTGTTCGTCCTTGATGGATACACGCGGTCTGATTTCCGCGTCTTTGTCTTTATCGCGGTACTCGACGATCACCTTGCGGGAGAGACCGGTAACTTCATCGACCTGCTCGGACATCGTGAGTCCTTCGATGATGTCGCCGAACTTCACCTTGCCGGAGACTTCGGTGATGATGGGGATTGCGTACGGGTCCCACTCGGCCAGCAGCGTCTCACGGTTGACCATTTCGCCGTCCGCGACCCTGAGGGTGGCCCCGTAGATCACCTTGTTGCGTTCCCGCTCACGCCCCTTGTCGTCGGTGATCGCAAGCGATCCGTTGCGGTTCATGACGACCAGTTGGCCGTCGCGGTTGCGAACTGTGCGAAGGTCGATGAATTTCACCCGGCCCTCGTTGCGTGAGAAAAGCTCGGAAGAGCCGGAACCCAACCACTCCAGGAGTACTTGGCCTTCGTTGGAGATCACGTCCCCATCCTGAACCTTGACGTTCATATAGTCCAGCACCGGATACCGCTCGAAAAGCTGAAAACGGACCTTTCCGTCGCGGGTTTCCAGCTTCTGGAAGATGCCGCCGCGCTTTTCGGGTTCCAGCATACGGGGTTCCCCGCGGCTGGTCTCATAAATGTACGAGTGTGGCGAAACCCGGTCCCCGTGCTTCACCACGAGTCGGTGGCCTTCGGGAATGGGGTAGTTGGTCTTGACGCCGTCATCACCCACCAGGGAGAACGACTTGCGGTCCAGTGACAGCTCGAGCTTGCCGCCGGTCTTTTCGGGGTCGGCAAGTCGATGATTTGGTCCTTCGAAGAGAAAGGAGTTCTCTCTGAGGGTCTCGCCGTCATTTACCAGCCACTGTTCCACTTCGTCTTTGTCTACCGTGAACTCCTGTGCGACGATGATAGCCTTGATTTTTCCGTCTTCACGCTCAAAAGAGACCGTGCCTCGTTTGCGCGCCGAGATGATGTTGCGCTTGAGGGACGCGGTGCCGCCGATGTGGAAGGTTCGCATAGTAAGCTGCGTGCCTGGCTCACCGATCGACTGTGCGGCAATTATGCCGACAGCCTCCCCGATATTCACCATGCGGCCGTGAGCGAGGTCGCGGCCGTAGCACAGTCCGCAGATCCCGCGCGCGGATTGGCAGGTGAGCACGGATCGGATCTTGACGCGATCGATGCCCGCGTCCTGGATCTTTTCCCGGTGGTCTTCGGTGATCTCCTCGTTGGCCGCGACGATGATCTCCCCGGTGAACGGATGCTCTATGTCTTCCAACGCAACGCGGCCGAGGACACGATCCGCCACGTGCTCGATGATTTCGCCGCCTTCTTCGAGAGAAGCCATTTCCACACCATCGAGAGTCCCGCAGTCGTGTTCCACGATGATGGCTTCCTGGGCCACATCGACGAGGCGTCGCGTGAGGTACCCGGAGTTTGCCGTCTTAAGAGCCGTGTCCGCAAGACCCTTGCGCGCGCCGTGGGTTGAAATGAAGTACTGCAACACCGTGAGACCTTCGCGGAAATTTGCCTCAATAGGGGTCTCGATAATTTCGCCCGTGGGTTTGGCCATCAGACCGCGCATTCCCGCGAGCTGCCGGATCTGCTGAGTGCTTCCCCGTGCACCCGAATCGGCCATCATGTAGATCGGGTTGAAGCTTTCCATGCTGCGAAGGGTACCGTCACGCGTCTCGACGGTTTTAGCGCGCAAGCCGCCCATCATTTTCTCGGAAATGTCCTCATTAGCACGGGCCCAGATGTCGATAACCTTGTTGTACCGCTCACCGTCGGTGATGAGTCCTTCTTTGAACTGATTCTGGATTTCCAGGACCTCCTGCCGCGCCTTTTCGATGATCTCCTGTTTCGATTCCGGAATAATCATGTCTTCGACACAAATGGAGAGTCCCGCCTTGGTTGCGTAGTAGTACCCGAGGTCTTTGAGTCGGTCCGCGAGAATGACGGTCTTTTTGTCGCCGCATCGGCGGTAAGCCTCATCGATGAGATTGGCCAGCTCCTTCTTTTTCATTACGCGGTTGATAACGGAAAAAGGTATTTCCTCGGGGACGATTTCATGGAGAAGCACCCGACCGACCGTGGTCTGAATACGCTCGCTGCCGTCTCGCAGCAGGATCCGCTCATGAAGGTCAACCACGCCTGCGTCGTAAGCCACCCGCACCTCCGCAGCGTCGCTGAAGACGCGCTGTCTCACGTCCACATCCGGGTCGGCGGATTCGCGAGTGAGGTAGTACAGCCCGAGCACGATATCCTGTGTGGGCACAATGATCGGCTTCCCGTGGGCAGGCGACAGGATGTTATTGGTGCTCATCATGAGCACGCGCGCTTCCACCTGCGCCTCGATGGAGAGCGGGATGTGCACCGCCATCTGGTCGCCGTCGAAGTCCGCGTTGAACGCGGTACAAACCAAGGGGTGGAGCTGGATTGCCTTGCCCTCGATCAGCACCGGCTCGAACGCCTGGATGCCGAGCCTGTGAAGCGTAGGGGCGCGGTTGAGCAGGATCGGATATTCCTGCACCACTTCCTCAAGGATGTCCCACACTTCGGGGGTCTCTTTTTCCACAAGCTTCTTGGCGCTCTTAATAGTCGTGACGTAACCGCGTTCCTCGAGCTTGTTGTAGATGAACGGCTTGAAAAGCTCGAGGGCCATCCGCTTGGGAAGGCCGCACTGGTGGAGACGAAGGTCGGGCCCCACCACGATGACGGACCGCCCCGAGTAGTCCACACGCTTGCCGAGGAGGTTTTGACGAAAACGGCCCTGTTTGCCCTTGAGCATGTCGGAAAGGGACTTGAGGGGCCGTTTGTTAGGACCTGTGATCACACGGCCTCGACGGCCGTTGTCAAAAAGCACGTCCACCGCTTCCTGAAGCATACGCTTCTCGTTGCGGAGAATGATTTCCGGCGCGTTAAGCTCCTTGAGCCGCTTCAGCCGGTTATTTCGGTTGATAACCCGGCGGTACAGGTCATTGAGGTCGGATGTGGCAAACCTCCCGCCGTCGAGAGGAACCAAGGGCCGCAGGTCCGGCGGGATGACCGGCACAGTGGTGAGAATCATCCACGCGGGGTTCTGCCACTGGCGGAACTTCCCCAAGTCGTCGGTGGAAATGACGCGGGAGCGCACAAGTCTGTCGATTATGTTATTGATTTCGACAAATGCGAGCTGCTTGCGCACTTCCCAGTCCTCGGACTCTTCCCATTTGACCAGAATTTCCCGCGCGCTGCGCAGCATCTCGTCAAGGAACTTGGCGGTTTCGGATTCGGGGTCGCTCTGCGCCTCATAAAGCGCAGAAAGCTCGCTCACCAGGGCTTCCGGATCGATCCCTTTGAGGGATTCGATAACCCGGAGCCTCTTTGAGAGCTTTTTGCGCTTTGCCTCCGAGGTGGAGTCCTTCATTTCGTCGCGGAGCTTCGCGCTCTCCTTGACAAGATCAAGCCGTTCGAGCATATCCCGGACCGCTTCTCCGCCCATACGGGCCTCGAATGCGTCCGCGCCGTATTTTTCCTGATATTCCCGATACTTCTCCTCATTGAGAAGCGTGCCTCGCTCAAGGTCTGTTTGGCCCGCGTCGAGCACAAGAAATGACTCGAAGTAAAGCACGCGTTCCACTTCCTTGAGCGTGAGGTCCAATAGGGTGCCGATGCGGCTGGGGAGACTCTTCAGGAACCATATATGAGCGACCGGCGTGGCGAGTTCGATGTGGCCCATGCGTTCCCGGCGCACTTTCGACTGGATGACTTCCACACCGCATTTCTCGCAGATAGTGCCTCGATGCTTCATTCGCTTGTACTTACCGCAATTGCACTCGTAGTCCTTAACCGGCCCGAAAATCTTGGCGCAAAACAGACCGTCCCTCTCGGGCTTAAACGTTCGATAATTAATAGTTTCGGGCTTCTTGACCTCGCCGTGCGACCACGATCTGATCTTCTCGGGCGAGGCAAGGGAGATCTTGACCGCACTGAAGTTCACCGGGTCTTTGGGCTTCTCGAAAAAGCTGAAATATACGTCTTCCAAGGGTCCCCTCCTCAGGGTTTGGGCCGGGATGGTGCCGGACCGGCAGGATTGACCCGAGCCGCGTGCAGCGGCCCGGGATGGATTCATTATGGTTACATCGCCTGGGCAGGCTCGCCCTCGAGAAGTTCCACATCGAGGCCGAGCGATTTCATTTCCTTCACCAGGACGTTAAACGACTCAGGAAGGCCGGGCTCGAGAATATTCGTTCCCTTGACGATACTTTCGTACATTCTCGTACGGCCGGTCACATCGTCGGATTTGACCGTGAGGAACTCCTGCAGCGAATAAGCGGCTCCGTAAGCTTCCATAGCCCACACTTCCATTTCGCCAAGCCGCTGGCCGCCGAACTGGGCCTTGCCGCCGAGCGGCTGCTGGGTAACAAGGGAATATGGCCCGATCGCGCGGGCATGAATCTTATCGTCCACCAAATGATGGAGCTTCATCATGTAAATAATTCCGACAGTGACCTTGGTGTCGAACGGGGCACCGGTCCTGCCGTCGTACAACACTGTCTGGCCGGTTGGAGGGAGACCGGCGGATTCGAGTAGTTCTTTGATCTGGGTCTCGCTCGCACCGTCGAAGACCGGCGTGGCAATAGGGAGTCCGTCTTTCAAGGACGCCGCAAAGCGCTTGACCTGATCGTCGTCCATCCCGTTTATGATGTCTCGAGCCCGGGCCCAACGGTCAGGCTCGTCGCCGACGAAGAGGTCGTAGAGGCGTTTGCGTAGGGCATCGGGAGAATAATTCTCTTCGATCATGCGATTGAGCGCATCGCCCAGGCCTTTTGCGGCCCACCCGAGATGAGTTTCGAGGATCTGTCCGACGTTCATACGAGACGGAACGCCGAGCGGATTGAGCACGATCTCCACGGGGGTGCCGTCTTCGAAGTACGGCATGTCTTCCTCGGGAAGTATCCGTGACAGCACGCCTTTGTTGCCGTGACGGCCCGCCATCTTGTCTCCGACGGAGAGCTTCCGCTTGATGGCAATGTATACCTTCACGAGCTTGATCACGCCGGGCGGCAGCTCGTCGCCTTTCTTCAGACGACTCATGCGCTCGTCGTAGTGCATCTTCCAAAAATGTTTCTGGTCGCTAAGCCGTTCGAGTATCCTGGTGAGTTCATCCTCGGTCTGAGGGTCTCCCTTCAGTGAGAGTTCCCTCAACAGGTCCATAGGCACCGAGTCCACGATTTCGTCCGTGATGACGGCACCTTTCTTGATGTACACCTTTCCAGTGGAAGGATCAGCCAGCGCGGACGCTGCCGTTTTGCCGACAATCATGCTGCGGACCCGCTCACGGGCGCCTTCTTCCACGATGCGCAGCTCGTCGTCACGGTCTTTGGTGAGCTTTGCGATTTCCTCGTTCTCGATTGAGATGGAGCGGGTGTCTTTTTCCGTGCCTTTGCGGGAAAAGATCCTCGCGCCGATCACCGTACCTTCGACCCCGGGGGGGACTCGCAGTGACGTATCTTTGACGTCGCCGGCTTTCTCCCCGAAGATAGCCCGCAGGAGCTTTTCTTCCGGACTGAGTTGGTTCTCACCTTTCGGGGTGATTTTGCCCACAAGGATGTCACCGGGTTTCACTTCCGCACCGATGCGGATCACGCCGGACTCGTCGAGATTGGCAAGGGCTTCTTCGCCCACGTTTGGGATATCTCGGGTGATTTCTTCCTTTCCGAGCTTGGTGTCGCGAGACATCACCTCGAATTCCTCGATGTGGATCGAGGTGAAGATGTCTTCTTTGACGATCTTCTCACTGACCAAGATCGAGTCTTCGTAGTTATAGCCGCCCCACGCCATGAAAGCGACCAGCACATTCCTGCCGAGCGCCAGCTCACCGCGATCGGTGGCAGGGCCGTCTGCGATGACCTGGCCCTTGGCGACCTTGTCCCCGCGTTTCACGATGGGCTTCTGGTTGATACAGGTGTTCTGGTTCGACCGGTGATACTTGATCAGGTTGTAGATGTCCACTCCGGGATCGAGGTCGCCCGCTTTGAGGTCAGACGCTTTGATGACGATGCGAGTGGCGTCCACCGAGTCGACGATGCCTTCCCGGCGGGCAATGACTGCCACGCCCGAATCCGTTGCTACAACCGGCTCCATCCCGGTGCCGACGAGCGGGGCCTGGGTGGTGAGCAGCGGGACCGCTTGGCGCTGCATGTTGGAGCCCATGAGCGCGCGGTTCGCGTCGTCATGCTCCAGGAAGGGAATCAGCGACGCAGCAACCGATACCAGCTGGTTCGGCGACACATCCATGAGATCTGCGTCCGTCGCGGGAACCAGGGCGAACTCGCCTTCCTTATGGCGCACGGAAACGAGATCGGAGGCAAGACGACCATGCTCGTCGAGCAGAGCGTTCGCCTGGACGATCGTGTGGTTTTCCTCATCGAGCGCGGTAAGAAAGCGGATCTCCTCGCCCACCTTTCGATCGGTCACGGGCCGGTACGGCGTCTCGATAAATCCGAACTCGTTGACTCGGGCGAATGTGGACAGAGAAACGATCAGGCCGATGTTCGGACCTTCCGGCGTCTCGATGGGGCATATTCTGCCGTAGTGAGTCGGGTGGACATCACGAACCTCGAACCCCGCTCGCTCGCGCGTGAGGCCTCCGGGACCGAGAGCGGATAGGCGCCGCTTGTGCGTGATCTCGCTGAGAGGGTTGGTCTGATCCATGAACTGCGACAGCTGTGACGAGCCGAAGAACTCCTTGACCACCGCGGTGACGGGTTTGGCATTGATCAAGTCGTGCGGCATAAGCGTCTCCACGTCCTGAAGGCTCATCCGCTCCTTGATCGCCCGCTCCATTCGCACCAAGCCGATCCGGTACTGGTTTTCCAGCAACTCCCCGACTGAGCGCACGCGGCGGTTGCCCATGTGGTCGATGTCGTCGATATCGCGGCCCGGACGGCCCTCTTTGAGTTCAAGCAAATACTTCACCGCCAACATGATATCGTCACGTCGAAGCGTCCTGAGAGAGAGCGGCGCCTCGGCATTGGATATGTTGAGCTTGCGATTAAGTTTGAGTCGGCCCACTTTGGAGAGGTCGTAGTACTCCGTCTTGAAAAAGAGGTTGTCAAAAAAGCTTTTGGCAATCTCAACCGTGGCAGGGTTCGAGGGTCGAAGCCGGCGGTAGATTTCGATTTGCGCGTTCAGGGTCTCGTTGCTGGTCGGATCGTCAGGGTTTTGCTTGCGATAATCGTCGATGACGCGCGTTGGTCGATCATCGATCTTGTCCTCAAGGAGGGTGTTGCGGAGCGACGGCGATACAACGCGTTCCTCAATAAAGAGAGCATCAAAGCTCTTGATGTTTGCGGCCGCGAGTCGTTGGAGCAGAGAATCCACCTCGTCCGGCATGATCTCCTTGTTGCACGGTGCAATCACTTCGCCGGTATTCTGGTCAATGATGTCACGGGCAATAACCTTGCCGGCGAGTTCTTCCTTCTTCATGGCAAGAGGAGCGATACGCCGGTCACCAAGGCGCTTTAACGCGGCACGAGTCACTTTTTTGTTCTTCCGAACGAGGACTTCGTCCGTGCCGTCGACGTAGATGTCCGTGGGAACAGCCGTACCGATGAGGAGTTGGAGGTCGACCCTTCGGTGAAGGGAGCCGTCCTTGCCGATAAGTATGGTCTGCTTCTCATAGAAATAGTTGAGAATCTGCTCACTTGAATAGCCCAGAGCTTTGAGCAGGACCGTCACGGGCAGCTTGCGCCTCCGGTCGATGCGGACATAAAGCCGGTCCTTGGGGTCGAATTCAAAATCGATCCACGAGCCTCGCAGAGGGATGATACGCGCTGAGTAAAGGAGCTTGCCGCTGGCGTGGGTCTTGCCTTTATCATGGTCGAAGAATATGCCGGGTGAGCGATGAAGCTGCGATACGATGACCCGCTCGGTGCCGTTGATGATGAACGTGCCGTTCGACGTCATAAGTGGAATTTCGCCGAAATAGACCTCCTGTTCCTTCACGTCGCGAATGGTTCGCGAGTTGGTCTCCGGGTCTACGTCCCAAACGATGAGCTGCACGGTTATCTTCAAGGGGACCGCGTAGGTCACACCTTTCTGCAGGCATTCCTCGACGTTGTACTTCTCTTCTCCGAGTGTATATTTGATGAACTCGAGCGACGCGGTATCCGAGAAGTCCCTTATGGGGAAAACGGACTTGAACACGGCCTGTAGACCGGTATCCTCCCGCGCCTCGGGCGGTACGTCCGCCTGGAGGAACCGCTCGTAGGACTGGTTTTGGATTTCGATAAGGTTCGGTATACCCGCGATCTGCGGGATGCGCGCGAAGTTCTTCCTGAGCCTCTGAGAGTGCACGGAAAAAGGAATCATAGTTTCCCTCTGGTCTCTGGTCTTGGTGATCTCGAACGGGGGGATATGGCGGATTGTTCCTATGAAGTCGGGTCCGGGGATACCGGACACGGAAACGAACGCTCCCCGGACCCGCAACTATTCAGGCGGGCTCTCAGACGATCTCCACGGTGCCGCCGGACTCTTCGAGCACGGCCTTGGCTTTTTCCGCCTCTTCCTTGGAGACTCCCTGTTTCACCGGCTTGGGAACGCCTTCCACCAAGTCCTTGGCTTCTTTGAGACCCAGGTCGGTCAAAGACCGGACAGCCTTGATCACTTGGATCTTTTTGTCGCCGAAGTCCTTCAAGATCACGTCAAATTCGGTTTTCTCTTCTACCGGGGCCGCCTCTGCGGGACCTGCAGCGGCAAAACCCGCAGCCATCGCCACGGGCGCGGCCGCGGAAACCCCGAATTCCTCTTCCAGTTCGTGTACGAGCTGGCTGAGCTCCAACACTGACATATTGCGGATGAATTGTTTAACATCTTCCTTCGTGATTTCAGCCATGATTTCCTCCTCGATTCGCTGGTAAGATCTTGAAAAACGTAAAGAACTCCACGCAACCCGAGCCCTAAGCGGCGGGCTCTTCGGCGGGGCCGCTCTTTTTGTCTTCGATCGCTTTAAGCACGTTCAGGAAAGATCGTGGGACGGCAGCCAAAACATTGACAAAGCTCGATGCGGGCGCTATCATAGTGCCCAACAGACGCCCTCGAAGTTCCGTCTTTCCGGGAAGCTTGGCGAGCTGGTCGATCTGATCGGGATCGACGGGCGTGCCGCCGACAATACCCCGGATCAACTCCAACTTCGGGTGGGCTTTTGCGAAGTCAATCAGTGTCTTGGCGAGAACAGGGCTCTTGTCCTCGTCAGCGGTCCAGGCGGCGCCGCGGGGGCCGACAATGGCGTCGGCCAAGCGGGCGACGTCCGTATCCGGATACGCCAATCTGGCAAGCGTGTTCTTCAGAACTTTATATTTTACCCCAATCTTTCTGAGATCTTCCCTGAGAGCATTCGTCTCCGCGACGGTAAGGCCCTGGTAGTTTGTGAGGATCATAGTCCTGACCCCCAGGAACTCCTCGCGGAGCCATGCCACCTCTTTCTCTTTCTCTTTTCTCGTCAAGCTTCGGACTCCCCTCTGCAGTCGAACGAGAAACAGCGAATCGAGGATTATGGACCTGGTAGTCTGCTCTCCCCTTTCCGGCCCGTCTTGGCTGGCTCGATTAAGTGCCTGCAGGCACGCCCGCTGTCTCTGACTCGGCCACGGTATATGGTTGAGTTAGTTCGCTATCGGATAACCTCTGCGTGCACCGCTTCGCGGTGTTTTACTTTGTCAACGCCCGAATCTCTTGGGGATCGAGCTTAATGCCGGGGCCCATCGTGGTCGAGATGGACACCCCGCGCAGATACACTCCCTTGGATGCAGACGGCTTGAGACGGATGATCGTCTCCATGAGAGCGACGAGATTTTCGCTGAGTTTCTCAGGTCCGAACGAGACTCGTCCGACAGGCACATGCACGATGCCGGCCTTCTCCACGCGGAATTCAACCTTGCCGCCCTTGAGTTCCGAGACTGCCTTGCCGATGTCGAAAGTTACCGTACCCACTTTGGGATTGGGCATCATGCCGCGCGGCCCGAGGATTTTGCCGAGCCGCCCTACGATGCCCATCATGTCCGGCGTGGCCACTGCCTTGTCAAACTCGAGCCAACCCTCCTGGATCTTTTTGGCCAGGTCCTCGCCGCCGACGTAATCCGCGCCGGCTTCCTGGGCTTCCTTTTCCTTCTCGCCTTTGGCAAAGGCGAGCACCCGGACCGAGCGACCTGTTCCGTGCGGCAGCACGCAGGTGCCGCGCACCATCTGATCAGCATGGCGAGGGTCAACACCGAGTTTTACCGCGACATCCACGGATTCGTCGAATTTCGCGTACGACGTCTCCAGAACAGTCTTGAGCCCTTCTTCGAGCGTGTATTTCCGGGTCCGATCGACCTTGCTTCTCGCATCCAGCTTCTTTTTGGCTACTTGAGGCATGTGTTCCTCTATTCAACTTCTATTCCGAGGCTCCTGGCGGATCCCATGATAGTCCGGACAGCACCTTCCATATCTTTGGCATTCAAGTCGGTCATCTTGAGTTTGGCGATCTCTTCCACCTGAGCCATAGTGAGCTTGGCGACCTTGTCCCGATTCGGTTCTTTGGAGCCTTTTTCGATGCCCGCGGCCTTCTTGAGGAGGTAGGAGGCCGGCGGCGTCTTGAGCTCGAACGTGAAGGAGCGATCCTGATAGATCGTGATCAGCACCGGAATAATGACTCCGGGCTGATTCCCGGTCTGCGCGTTGAACGCCTTGCAAAACTCCATGATGTTCACGCCGTGCTGGCCGAGGGCCGGCCCCACCGGCGGGGAAGGCTTTGCCTCTCCTCCCGATATTTGGAGTTTGACCTTCGCCATCACCTTCTTAGCCATATCTCGTCTCCACCCGGCACGGAAACGATCCAAAACCCCGGCACTCCGCCGGGTCCCCGACCGTCTCTCCTGGGGCCTGTGCTATTCAGCGCTCAGTTTTTGGTGACCTGGATGAAATCCAGCTCCACCGGAGTCGGTCTCCCGAAGATGCTCACAAGAACCCTCAGTTTACCTTTGTCGGGTTTGACCTCCTCCACGACGCCGTTAAAATTGATGAAAGGACCGTCCACTACGCGGACCGAGTCACCCTTTTCGAAAGAGTATTTCGGCTTGGGCTTCTTTTTTCCTTCCTCCATCTGTCTTTTGATCTTCTCGACCTCTTCCTCGGGAATAACGGCAGGCTCCGTGCGTGATCCGATGAAACCGGTCACCTTCGGGGTGTTCTTGACCACATGCCATGTGGTGTCATCCAGCTCCATCTGCACGAGCACATATCCGGGGAAAAATTTCCGGTTTGAGGTCTTCTTTTCTCCTTTGACAAGCTCCACCACGGATTCCGAAGGGATGAGCACGTCGGTGATTCTCCCTTCGAGTCCCATCGCGCGCACCTTTTCCTGAAGGGCCAGCTTAACCTTATTTTCGTACCCGGAATAGGTGTGAACCACGTACCATCGGAGCGCCACGGGACCGCCTCCTGCCGATTTCGGCGTTACTAAAAGCCTAACCGACTTGCAAGATTATTTTTACCAGCTTCGCAAGGACCCAGTCACTCAATCCAAGGTAAGCCCCCATGATTACGGTGAGCACCAGCACGACGATGGTCGAGCCGAAGGCTTCCTGCCTCGTCGGAAAGGTCACCTTTTGCAGCTCAACCTTAACTTCTCGGAAGAATTGAGCCGCTTCATTGAGAAAAACCTTGATCTTGTCCATGCGTCCTTGTCTTTCGTGCAGGTCCTCGGCGATGGTACGGACCCGCCATGCCGCTTTATGTTGTGGCAGGCCAGAAGGGATTCGAACCCCCAACCCCCGGTTTTGGAGACCGGTGCTCTAGCCGTTGAGCTACTGGCCTACCGTTGGCCACGCCTGAGCGCATGCCTCACCTGGTCTCGCGATGGGCGGTATGACGGCGACAGAATCTGCAATACTTCTTGAATTCCAGCTTCTCCGGCGTAGTTTTCTTGTTCTTCGTCGTCGTATAATTGCGCCGCTTGCACTCTGTGCAGGCCAGCGTGATTATGTCTCGCATGCTTCTCCTCCAGGGGGGAACAAGGTTGCCTCGAGTCGGTCTCAACGTCCTTTCGGACGCGGCCCACGAGCGCCATGCCTACTCGATAATTTCCGAGACGACGCCTGCGCCCACGGTGCGTCCGCCCTCGCGGATCGCAAACCGCAGCTCCTTCTCCATCGCAATCGGCGT
>JAIWNO010000289.1 GCA_020216785.1 Desulfomonile sp. | reverse complement strand
CCTTGACGTTTTCCTCAAAAGAGAAAGGTCCCCGGCCGATTATGACGCTCTTCTGCTCGATTCCGGCCTTGCGGCAGGCTTCAAGGGAATTCGAATAAGGCAGAACCCGCACGACCAAATGAATCCCGGTTCGTTGCGCCTCCGCCGCATAAGGGGCAAGATTCTTCGCCCCGGTTGTGACCAATACCGGACGGCCAAAGGCGCACGCGGTCTTGGCTGCAAGCTCATGGGTTTCTCGAATAATGATCCAGTCTTCGTAATTGGGTGACAGCGGCCGCGTCCATTGAACGTAAGGAATGCCGAGGGCTGCCGCGGCTTTCTTGGCATTTGCCTTCACTGCGGTCGCATAAGGATGGGAGG
The DNA here is from genome assembly GCA_020216785.1 of Desulfomonile sp. Lineage (GTDB taxonomy): Bacteria > Desulfobacterota > Desulfomonilia > Desulfomonilales > Desulfomonilaceae > JAIWNO01. The sequence continues at coordinate 16,655 of JAIWNO010000289.1, read as the reverse complement.
CGTCCACGATTATGCCGGCGTGGAGCCCGTAAGCAAGTCGTTTGATCCCTTGCGAATCGAGCGCGCCGCTCGTGCGGGAGATGTTGGGATGGTTGCCGATCTCCAGGGGCAAGTCCGTGGCCGTTGAAACCACGACCGAAAAGCCGGCGCTCGCAAGCGCCTGGGCCAATGAAGCGGTTTCGCTCGTGCCGCCGATCAGCAGGATCATAGCCGGTATCCGCGCGGGGTCACGAAAAGGCCTTGAATCACCCTGGAAGATCGATTGCCTATGATCACCACGCTTCGCATATTGATCTCGTGCGAAAGGAAGCGCTCCAGATCGGAGAGAACTATGACCTCCTCATCAGTGCCCAGCGCAGTCCCTATCGCCACGGGCGTGTTGTCGGGTCGATACTTTCGGAAAATCTCCGCGGCCTGCTCCAACTGGGTCGCCCGTTTCTTACTCTTCGGGTTGTAGAGAGCGACAACAAGGTCCGCCTGAGCAACGGCTTCCAATCTCTGCTCGATCTTTTTCCACGGAACAAGGAGATCGCTCAGACTGATGCACGCGAAGTCCAGCATCAGGGGCGCACCGACCTTTGCCGCGAGCGCACTGGCTGCTGTGACTCCCGGAACGATCTCGATCGGGACATTGATGCCGAGGCTTGAGGCCATTTCCACGGCCAGCCCGGCCATGCCATAGATGCCCGCGTCCCCTGAGGAGACAAGTGCCACCGTGGTGCCCGAAACCGCCTTTTCGAGCGCGGCCCGGCACCGTTCCCTCTCCGCCTTCATGCCCGACGAGATCAGCTCTTTGCCCTTGGTCAGGTCTCTGACCAGGTCGAGATACCTCTTATATCCGACAACAACCCGGCTGGAAGTTATAGCTTGCTCCGCCCGCAGCGTGCGATCCGGAGGGCCGCCCGGGCCGATGCCTACGACAAAGAGCTTTCCCGTGCTACCGCTACGGTCACTCCGTTGTGACGCGTCCTTCTGACGACTAATTGGGTCCTCCTTCCCGCGAGAAGCGCAGCAGGCTCCGCCACAGCGGGGACGTCCACCTTCGAATTCACGAAATCCGAATGCTCAAACTCTTGGGCACAACTGCGGATTTCTTGTGAAGATATGAAGCGCAGCGGCACGCCAAGCTCGCTCGCCGCGGCCAGCAGCCCTTTCTCGTTTGCCTTTACATCGGCGGAGCTGAGCAGCCGAACCATCGACAGATCCAGGGCCGCATCCGCAAGGGTGGTTTTCACCGCCGCCACGATTTGATCTGCTGCGGTCTCTTTGCGGCACCCCACTCCTACAATGAGGTCTTTGAGCGCTTCGGTCGTCGTGGTGATTACAGGTTCTGCAAAGAGAATGTTGCTGACCGACAGAGCCAGATCATTGGCCCCGCCTTCGTGTCCGCTGAGAAGGCTTACTGCCCATCTTCCGCGCACATCTACCACGACGACCGCAGGGTCTGTAATCTTATGCCGCAGGAGCGGAGCGATTGCACGTACCGCCACGCCGCAGGGCGCAATGAAGATGACAGCCGCGTAATTTTTGAAGATGCGAGCGGTCAGGCCTGTGACGCTCGAAAAGGATTGCACATCTGCAGAACTCGCCGCGCTCTCATGAACAAACACATGGCAGTCGGGGAGTCCGCCCGCAAGCAGCCGCGCGAGGCGAGCACCTTCGGCAGAGAGAGTAACGAGCGCAGTGCTCATCCATTCTCTCCTCTACGATATCCGTGGGAGAAGGCCGGATCGTACAGTCTTGAAGGGGGCGCCTCCCGCGAGAGAGCGTGCCCCACGATAATCATGGCCGTCTTGCTCAGGGCCAGAGGAGCCACTTTTTCAGCGATATCCGCGAGCATGCCCCGAACCACCACTTCATCAGGCCAGGACGCGCGGTATACGAGCGCAACCGGGCAGTTCTCCCCATAATGCGGCTGCAAAGCGGCCGCGATTTCTCCTAACTTGTGGGCGGAGAGGAATATGCACAGCGTTGATTGGGTTGCCGCAAGAACAGTCAAACCCTGTTCGGGCGGCACGGGTGTGCGGCCTTCGGAGCGAGTTAGTATGATCGTTTGCGAGATTTCCGGCGCGGTCAGCTCGGCCTGGAGCGCGGCAGCGGCCGCCTGAAAAGAGCTGACACCCGGCACGACCTCATAGGCGATACCGAGCTTGTCCAGCTCGTTCATCTGTTCTCGTACGGCCCCGAAAATCGAGGGGTCGCCCGAGTGCAGCCGGATTACGTCAATATCCCTGTCTCGCGCGCTCCGAAAAAGGCTTGCGATCTCTTCCAGGTCCAATTCAGCCGAGTCGTGGGTCTCAGCACCCTGCGGGATCAAATTCAGGACGGCCGGATTCACCAGTGAACCGGCGTAGATGCACATTCGGCACTCTTTGAGCAATCGCTGCGCCCTTACGGTCAGAAGCTCGGGATCTCCCGGCCCAGCGCCGACGAAGTATACCTTCACGGGGTGTTTTCTCCTTTTCCTCGCACCAGGATGATGGACAAATAGCCGGTGTCTTCCTGTTGGCCTCGCAGAGTGCGCAGATCCTCGACAATTCGCTGTCGGTCCATTCCCGCGCGGGATATGAAGACGCTTCGCTCCAGGGCTCCGGCGGTCTCAAGCACATCGAGAATCCGATCGAGGCGTTTGCCGATCTTCATGAGCACCACCGTCCCTCCCGCCGAGACGGCCTGGACGACCTGATCAAGGTCATCGGCTGTAGGGACAATTGTGACAGGCTCCTTGGCCTCTCCCACAGGAAATCCCGCTAATGCCGCCGCGGCGCTGAACGCGGTGATTCCCGGCACGGTTACGACCTCCACGTCAGGCATAATCTGCCGGAGCGCCCTGAGCAAATAGGTATACGTGGAATACAGGAAGGCATCTCCCAATGTAAGAAAGCACGCATCAGTGCCGGATTGGAGCACGTTTGCCACCTCTCGGGCGGAGTCAACCCAGCGTTTCTTCAGCTCCGACTTGTCGGTGGTCATGGGAAAGACCAGCTCGTGAACCTTTGCATCGGGATGAACGTGCTTCTGGGCAATGGTGAGCGCGACACTTCCGCCCTCCTGTTTCGCCTTGGGAACAAACACGTGCAGCGTGCGCTCAAGGATCTTCGCAGCCTTTACCGTGATCAAGTCCGGATCGCCCGGGCCTACACCAATACCATACAGGGTCCCATTCTTCACGTGAGCACGTTCCTCCCAACAATGAGCACTACGGTTTGAGACGATGCCTGGAGCATCTTCAGGTCATCGGGTCGGACTTCACGGACCTGTTCGTCTTCCAGCGTTAGATTTTCGCACACAAACACTCGATGATCGCGCAAGCGCGGCAAGAGATTATCCGAAATCCAAGTGAGCGACCCGCCGCGGCCGCACAGCACCGCGATCTTGTCGGCTTTCAAGGACGCTGGGGCAAAATCCGGGTCCTGCTTGTGCGCGCTGATGATGACGACGTCCGTCCAGTCCACGCCAATCGCAGCAAACGCTGCCTGCACGGAGCTTATTCCAGGCACGACGGAGCAAGCTTCCCTCCCAAATCGCCTGATCACCGCAGCGGCAAGGCTGTGCAATCCCGGATCTCCACTTACGAGCACAGCGATCCGATCGTGGTCGAGGCGCGCATGAATTGTGTCGAGCGTCTCATCGATAGCCCGTCCCATCGGGATAAGCTCCTGGGCTGAAGGCCGGAAGAGATCGAGCAACCGAGCAGCGCCAATCAAGACGTCGGCCTGACGGGCCGCGTTCATCGCGGCCGGGGTCAGATAGTCCGGTGATCCGGGACCACACCCAATGATCAGGATCTTTGGGGCTTCCGACGCCATCCGGCTATATCTCCGTCCTGTCCGAGGGGCGTGCCGCTCAGATCCACCAGTAGCACGGCGACCGGGTATCGGGCTGCAATCCGGTCGTGCACCGACTTCCTTATACCAGCTGCCAGAGCGTCCGCCAGGGTCTTCCTGTGAGTGTCCGGCAGGGTCCGAAATATCCCCTCAACGGTCGTGCTTTGCGCTGTGGGCTCTCCGAATATGCTGCGTGCGAGACCCTGCACTGCGGGCACGGCACTGGCGGACCTGGAAGAATGGGTGTCCCACCAGCCGAGCATCAGCTTGGCCAATTTGCCGGGGTGACCGACGATGAGCAGCCGCTCAAAGGGAATGTCGGCCGCTTCATCCAAAATGAAGCCCCATTCGTTGCTGACTTCGACAACCTGTTCGGGTTCCAGCTCAAAGATCCTCCGAGCCGCCTTCTCGCCGATGCGTCCCGGTACAAACACCGGCTGCGACACTCCGCCGGCCACCGCCACGCTTAACCCGCACTTGAGCGCATCCCGAAGGGCAGCATGACTGAACGGCCGAACAATCCCGGAAGTCCCGAGGATCGACAGTCCGCCCACTACTCCCAGCCTCGGGTTGAACGTTTTCTTGGCCAATTCCCGGCCGCCGGGGATGGAAAGCGTGACATCCACGCCGCGATCGGTGACTTCACGAACCGCCTGTTTGATCATGCCACGCGGAACCGGGTTGATCGCGGGCTCACCCGGTGATATGGCGAGACCCGGTTTGGTCACCGTACCAATACCTTCACCCGCCAGCAAGCGTATCTCAGGCGTCTCATTCCACTTGACAAGCGCCGTCACGATGCAGCCGTCCGTGATATCGGGGTCGTCCCCCGCGTCCTTCCGCACCGAGGCCCAGGCTGAGCGCCCGTCCGAAGCACTCGCCTCCACGGGCAGACGCACTCGAGCGCCGTCGGGCAGACCGATTTCCATTTCACTCATGCTGCGTCCCGTGGCGAGAAGCATCGTCGCAGCCTTGGCCGCGACACTCGCGCAGGTTCCCGTCGTAAAGCCGGTGCGATTGCCTTTCATGAGTCCGGTCCCTCATGATGCTTTCCAATCAAATTCTCAGGAATAAGCTCCAGCAACCGCATACGTGCTTCCCCGATGGTGAGCGGTAATCCGTTGATCGGCACTCCGTCGTACTGTTTCATCTTATGGAGCAGGTCCGCGATGTATGGCAGCCTCAGACATGCCTCGTCGATCATTTCATGATCGCAGAATATGGCATCCGCCGGCCCCTCCTTGAGCACTCTTCCCCGTCGAAGCACATAGATCCTGTCCGCGAACAGCGGAAGCAGATCGACCGAATGCGTGGCAAGTATCACCGTGATGCGAAACCGGCGGTTCAGATAGTTGAGGAGCCTCATCATCATAGCTTCTCCGGCCGGGTCGAGGCCCGCGGTCGGCTCGTCAAGAATCAGAATTGACGGCTGCATTGCCAGTATTCCGGCCATGGAAACGCGTTTCTGCTCGCCAAAGCTCAAGTGATGGATGGCCCGCCCGCGCAAGTCGCCGGCAGCAACCAGCTCAAGCGCTTCGGTAACGCGGCGCTGGACTTCCGATTCGTCCAGTCCCAGATTTCTTGGACCATATGCGACGTCTTCTTCCACGGTCGCGCCGAAGAGCTGATCAACAGGGTTCTGAAGCACCAAGCCGACCTGCCGACAAAGCTCATTCCGTGACAGCCGCTTGAGGTCGGCCCCGTTGATTTTCACCGTCCCCTTCTCGGGCTTGAGAAGTCCGATCAGCACTTTGATGAGCGTGGTTTTCCCCGATCCGTTGGACGCGAGCATCGCCACGAATTCACCTGATTGGACGGCGAAATCCACGTCTTCCAGAGCGCGGGTGCCCTCCTGATATGTGTACGTCACACCCGCCGCCTCAACGGCCAAGGGGGTTTTCACATGGGCCACCATTCGATCAGAGCATAGACGGCGAACAACGCCGGCAGGGCGACAACGAGGCACCGTCGGTCCTGCACGGCAATTCCCGGGAGGGGACCGAAACAGATGCCTCCATCGTATCCTCGCAGCACCATAGCCTCATGGGTCCGCATGGCTTGCTCCAGAGACCGAGTTATGACAGTACCGGCCAGAATGCCGACGGAATCAAGCGAGCGCCTAAGGCTGGAATATCCGAGGCGAACCCGCTGGGCTTCGGCTACGTCGGCAGCCTGATCCAGAAGCACAAAGGTGTAACGATATACCAGAAGGGCGATCTCGACCCAACTTTCCGGAACACCCCACCACCGCAACGCATGAAACACCTTATACGCGGGAGTCACCGCTCCCAAGAGCATCACCACGCTCATCGAGCCAAGGACCCGCGAAGCGAGCAGAGTGCCCTTCCAAAGGCCCTCGCGGGTTGCTGCAATATCCGTCCCCAAAACGGTAAGTTGAAAAACAGGGGAGCCCTTCGTAAAGAAACCCTGCAACACCACCAGCACGACGGCAATCCCCAGCGGGCCTGCCAGTCTGAGGATGACGATTCGCAAAGGCAGACCGAGAGCGAGCATGACCCAAATGCAGAGGACGCAGATCCCGAGCGGCAACACTCCGCGCGATGAGAACATCACTGCGACAATGGCGCTCAACGCGATGATGAGCTTCACCCGCGTGTCGACGCGTGTGAGAGCGTTATCGCTGCGCGCAAATATGTCGGAAAAAAGGTCAAACATGCGATGATTCTCGCGCACGCTCAGCCTGAGGCGGGAAAAGCGCCCTGAATTGGTATCCCGCGACGAACCCGCCTCCCGCCCCGGCCAGGAGAAAGGCGAACAGCAGCACGTCTCCCGGGGGGTCGAAAAAAGGCTCTCGTGCCGGACGCCCCGCCTTTTCTGCAAATTTCTTGACAACCGCTTCGTCTACCCCCGGCCACTCGTCGCAAGACGGACCCGGCCCGGTGGACACGATTGCCGGCACCAGAGCCATTCCCACTAGAAGCTTTAGGAACTGCCTCATGATACTTCCCCTTTCACCAATGCGCCGAGAATTTCCGGTCGGCGTGCGTGAACGAACCCGTAAGCGATTCCTGATATAACCCCTTCCAAGATGCCCAGAGGAACCTGCGTTGGAACGAAGGCGAGCAGAATGCTCACGAGCATGCTCCAAAAAGAGCCGTCACCATGCAGGGCGAGCGTCAACGTCAAAGAGGTGGTGGCGTACGTCGCCCAATCAGCGAGGAGTCCGGCGCAGAAAGCCGCGGCAAATGGGGACGCTCCGAGGCCACGGGTCAAACGAAACGCTCCATATCCGGCGAACGACCCGACAACTCCCATGGCAAAGATATTCGCGCCGAGTGTCGTGAGCCCGCCGTGTGCAAGGAACAGCGCTTGCAAAGTCAACGCCACGCTGGCGACGACAGCGCTCAAAAAAGGGCCGATCAGTATCGCTGCCATTCCGGTCCCGCACGGATGTGAGCAGGTCCCTGCGGTGGGAACAGGTATAGGCATACACGAAATGACAAACACACCGGCGCCGACTAGGCCCACGAACGCCTTCAAATGGGGTTCTCGCCGGCTCCGCTCGCGTAGGTCCCGCATACCCCACGCAAGGAACGGAAGACTCATGACCGCCCACAGGACAGCCCACGAAAACGGCAGTATTCCTTCTGAAATATGCATGGCCCACGCGGAATCGACCGTAATCAACATCGCCGACATGGTCATGAAGAAAAGAATGACCGCTCGATGTCGTTTCATTGTTTTATGCCTCCCTCTGCGACCTCATCAGCCTCCTCGCCGAGGAACCTGGCCGCGTCTTCCGGTTTCATGGGAACAAACACACACTGACCTTCAGGGACCGGGTAGTTCTCCCTGGGCTCAAGGACCAACTCTCTAACGTCGGCAAATCCGCTGGATTCCTCTATTCGCCGCTCAACAAGGTCCACGAGCACTTCGTCGAACCCCAGATTCCTGCCGAGGACCAGCTTCACATGAGGATAATCGGCCGCTATTTCCTGCATCATCTCGGGGATGTCCAGGATGAGGTGCAGTCCGTCGTGCAGGAAATACGGAATGACCATAATGTCGGTGGCGCCCATCTCGGCACACCGGGCAATGGTCTCGGGGAAATGCGGACCAAGGCGGGACATGTAGCAGACTTCCACAATCTTGTAACCATATTTGGATCGCAAGCCCGCAGCGATCTTCTCCATATTGCGGCCCGCTTCCGGGACTCTGCTTCCGTGCCCCAGAAGGATTATGGCCTGGTCTCTCCGATTAACCACTTTCACCCTCTCTCTCATGGCGCGTACCGACCCCGCGGCCGGCGGCCAGGGAGCACAGCGCGTGAATCGTGCCTACAGCCAGCGGACTGCCGCCGCGGCGACCTTCAACGGCTATGTACGGCACGTCGAGGCCCAGCAGCTCCGCCTTGCTTTCGGTCACATGCACAAAACCAACGGGCATCGCGACCACCAGGGCGGGGCGCACGCCGTCTTCCATGATCATGCGGTTAAGCTCCAACAGCGCCACCGGCGCGTTGCCGAACACAGCTATACCGCCGTGCAAAACGGGACGCGCCTTGCGCACGGCAAAAATAGACCGAGGAAGTCCCCGCTCAGCGGCCTCCGCGGCGATGTCAGGGTATGCCACGTAGCAGAAAATGTCCTCCGGTTTGTAATCGGGATTGACTTTTCTGAGACGTTCCAGGGAAAGACCTGCCCGAATCATGGCGGAGTCGACATAAATCCGCGCTCGACTCCGAAGCGCCCCAGTCCCCGACTCGATTGCGTCCGGCGAGAACCTGACGGATTTCATAAGACTAAAATCAGCGGTGGTGTGGATCATGCGCCTGACGACTTCCCATTGATCGGGCGCGAATGCGTGAGATCCGACCTCGCTATCGATCGTTTCCAGAGACCTCGATTCGATGGCTGCGCCGGTCAGCGGACGCTCGTACAGCTCGTGAATCACGGCACGCCTCATTATGTTCTCGTTGTTCATGGATTTACTCATGCTACTGCTTCGTCACCTCAACCGGAGTTTCTGCATACCGACAGGAAGCGATCCACCGCGCCGGGTTTCGACGCGAAATGCATGTGAACATAGCCGGCCAGGATGTTGCCCTTCTGAAATCCCGCGGTAATCCATTCGTCCTTCCGCCTGTACCGAATTCGGTAGGTAGTCGTCCATTCACCTGTGTCCGTAGGGTCACCGACCAGCTCGGAGTAATGGAACTCGTGTCCACGGAGAATTGATCCCTCGGTGCCGAAAAGCGAATCTTTCGTGAGAGCTACCTCCACGTACCCAAGAGACTTAATCCGGTCGAGCATTCGGGTCCACCACGGCAGCAGCCCAACCATGAAAAATCGCTTGCCTTCTCTGGACTCGACTCCCTGGGAGAGATACATGAGCCCGCCGCATTCCGCGTATACCGGCTTGCCGCGGGCAGCGAAACGCCGCACGGATTCGATCATGCTCATATTTGCCGACAGTTCTTCCGCGTGCTCCTCAGGGTAGCCTCCGCCGAGATACAGAGCATCCAGATTGTCGGGCAGCTCTGAGTCGGCTATGGGAGAAAACTTGACCAGGTCGCACCCCGCGGCAGCGAGAGCCTCGAGATTGTCAGGGTAATAGAAATGAAATGCTGCGTCGCGGGCGATCCCCAGTCTCACGCGTCTGCCGGGCGTTGTGTCGGTCAACGGCGATCCAACAACCGGAACGTCGACCGTTTGTCGGGCAAGATGGAGTATCCGGTCTACGGATCCATAGCGCTCCAATGCTCCGCCAAGAGATGACAGGACGGATTCACCCAGAATATTGGCATCCGCGCTCACCAACCCGAGATGGCGACGAGGCAGCTCAGGGAAAGCGCCTCGCGGTATTGCAGCAACCAGCCTGGGAAGATGGGAAGCCTCAAGCGACTCGGCCAGCCATGCGCCGTGACGTTCCGTGCCGCAGTTGTTGGCCACCACTCCGGCGAGCCGAACGCTCGAATCAAACTCCATGTACCCTTTCACCAAGGCAGCAATGCTTCGCGACAACCCGTGTACGTCCGTAACAAGTATGACAGGAGCATCCAGCCACGCCGCAATCTCGGCGGTACTCCCTTCAGGAGCGACCGGGTCGCTGCCGTCGAACAACCCCATCACACCTTCGATCACGGCAATATCCGAGCCCGAGGCACGCTCCGCGAACAACTTCTGCACGTAGTCCTTGCCGGTCATCCAGCCGTCCAGGTTGTAGCAGGGCCGCCCGGCAGCCGTGGTCAAGTACGTGGGATCGAGGTAATCAGGCCCCACCTTGAAGGGCTGCACACGCAGTCCGCGACGCCGCAATGCACTGACGAGCGCGAGCGTCACAGACGTCTTGCCAACCCCGCTGTGGGTACCGGCCACAATTATTCTGGGACAAGGAATGGTCACTCATGTCTCCCGTTGCTTCGTCGCGCGTCAGCACCGGCACATCGCTCGCACGGTTCGTCAGAACTCCTTTCCAACTCCCGGTGCCATCCTTTCGTCATTCCTAATAAAGCAGGAATCCAGCAGTCTTTCCCGGATTCTCGCTACAAAGCAAACAGCATCGGTCAGCACCGCAGTTTGCCTGGTGGATTGGAGGCAAGGCATCTGTGGATCGATCTGCCGGTCAACTCACAATAATCGCCCGCCCTCCCAACATCAGCCCGAGGAAAAGGACGGTTGTCACAACAAGCAACGCGTTCGCCCTCAAGATGTGAGCGGGTTCTATCGCCTCCACCGGATCCCCGAGAGTCGGTTTGTTCGACGGGTGCCCACCGTAAAAGCTGAGACCGCCCAACTGCACGCCGAGAGCTCCCGCGACCGCTGCCTCGGTCTGCCCCGCGTTGGGGCTGGGATGTTTGCGACGGTCTCTGAGAAAGACCCGGCACGCGCCGGATGATTTCTCGCCTAGAAGCCTCGCGGCAACGGGAACCAACAGGGCCGTGAGCCTCGCAGGGACGAAATTCGCCGCGTCGTCGATTCTGGCGGACAGCCGGCCGAATTCGAGGTACCGCTCGTTTTTGTAACCGAAAGTAGAATCCAGCGTGTTAACGGCCTTGTAAATCATTATTCCAACCGGTCCACCAATAACCGCGTACAGCAACGGAGCGGTGACGCCGTCCACAAGGTTTTCGGCAACGCTCTCCACAGCGGCCTTTGTCACACCCGCGGCATCGAGGTTCGCGGTATCCCGGCCGCAGATCATTCCCACGCGACAACGGGCCTCTTCCAACGAGCCGGAGCGCAACGCCTCGTACACGGCTGTGCTGTGGCTCACCATATCCCTGGCGGCTATTCCGGCATATATGAGGTAAATCGAAACCACATCGCCCAGGAGAGGATTAACCGCACGCGACAAGCCAATGACCAGCAAGACGGCCCCACTCGTTATGGCAATGACTAGAACAGCCGTTGCTGCACCGGCTCTCTTCGCATCGGGAAAAGATGCCCGCATGGGCGCTTCGAGCCCGGAAGCCAGTCTTCCGATGAGCCTCACCGGATGGGGAAGCCACCGAGGGTCGCCTGCTACCAGATCCAGGCAGAGAGCTATAAGGATTTGATACTCAAATGCGATCATAAACCCATCAATCGGTAAATGGCTGCCATGTCCAGACTCTCCCGGACCACCTCAGCAAGTCTGTCCAAGGGAGGTTCCAGATCGTACGAGGCGCACACTTTGCCTATCGGCTCCAGTCCTTTGCGTATCCGCAATCTGTCGATAAACCATCTGCGGAACACGTCCGAGTCGAATATTCCATGGAAGTACGTGCCCCACACACTGCCGTCGGGAGACCTCGCACCGTCGCAGCGACCGCTGTTGTGCCGCACGAGCGGCTCGAGGTCCGGCCCAGCACTCAGACCGTGATGGATTTCATAGCCCCTCACCGGCAGGCCCGACTCCAGGTGGATGCCGTCCGAGCGGGTCAGTGTCTTATCCGGGGCCAACACCGTGGTGACATTGAGAAATCCGAGGCCGTTGATCGAGCCGCTTTCCGATTCCAGGCCATGTGGATCTGTGATGCTGTCCCCGAGCATCTGAAACCCGCCACAGATTCCAATGAGTTCGGTCCCTTGCGCGGCCAGGCGTCGCAGCACGGACTCGAAGCCGTTCTCTCGCAAGTAGCGCAGGTCTCCGATCGTGTTCTTGCTGCCCGGCAGAATGACCGCGTCGGGCCTGTTGAGGTCCCGGGCGGTCCGCACCACGGTGACACGCGCGTCGGGCTCGATTCTCAGCGCGTCAAAGTCCGTAAAATTAGAAATGTGAGGCAGGTCGATGATAGCAATTTCAACCGCCTCAGCATTCGGCAGGTATTCATCGAACATGCCGCCCTTGAAGCTCACAGAATCCTCTTCGGGCAAACCGTGGTTGTGGAGATACGGCACGATGCCCAGCACAGGCCGGCCGGTGTGGCGTCGGGTATACTCCAGTGCTTTATCGAGTAGTTCCTTGTTCCCCCTGAACCGGTTTACGACAAATCCTGCCACGAGCGCTCGTTCCCATTCTGCCAGGACTTCCATCGTGCCCACAAACGAGGCGAAGACGCCACCACGATCGATATCGCCCACAAGAAGGACCGGCGCGCCCGCGTACCGGGCCATTTGCATGTTGACGATATCATGGTGCTTGAGGTTGACTTCGCCGGGACTGCCCGCGCCTTCGATGACCATCACGTCATACTCCTGGGCCAGCGAGTCGTAGGCGCTTTTTACTGCCTCGAAGGCCAGGGGCTTGTATCCGACATATTCCATGACGTCCTTGTTGCCCACGGGCTTGCCAAGCACAATCACCTGGCTGCCGGTATCCGTGTTGGGCTTGAGAAGGATCGGGTTCATCCGAACGTCCGGCTCGAGGCGACAAGCCTGCGCTTGGACCACCTGCGCTCGTCCCATTTCGCCGCCCTTGCAGGTCACAAACGAATTCAACGACATATTCTGCGCTTTGAACGGCGCCACCCGATATCCGTCCTGGAGGAGGATTCGGCCCATCGCTGCGGTCAATACGCTCTTCCCCGCATTGGAGCTGGTGCCCTGGAACATCAAGGCAGGTGTGCGGGATTTCTTCACAGCCGGGGCCCGAACTTCCAGCGAATCCCTGAGCACGTCACAAAGCCGCGCATTTTCCTCCGCGGTCCTTACAGCGACCCGAAAAAAGCGGCCGTCAAGCCCCTTAAAATTGTCGCACACCCGTATGGCTATCCCTTTCGCTAGCATTCGCTGCGCAAGGCTGGGAGCGTCTACCTTGGTATCGTCGATCCGCATGAGAAGGAAATTGGCCCGGCCGGGATACACCGTCAGGCCCGGGATACTTCTCAGGTCGGACACCAGTCGGCTCCGATGCTCAGTCACGAATTCGCGTGAGCGTTCAACGAATTCGGTGTCCTGGAGTGCCGCAGCTCCAACGACCTGCGCAAGGGTGTTCACGGACCATAGAGGCTGCAATCCGCGGATCGCCTGCACAATCGGTGCATCGGCAATTGCCAGCCCGAGCCGCAAACCAGGGATGGCAAAGATCTTGGTCAAAGAGAGGAGGACTATTACGTTCGCGGGTCGGTCCCTCGTGCAACTGTCCATATCCTGAACAAAGTCGCCGAATGCCTCATCCACAACAAAAAAGGTGGTGGGATGCCTGGTGGCGATGTTGCGCAACGTGAAAGCATCCTCGAGCCGACCCGTCGGATTGTTAGGCTGACAGAGGAACACCATGTCGCCGGCTCCGAGCGACGATTCGAGCACCTCCCAGTCGAGTGCGAAATCGTCTTCCTCTCTGAGTGGAACCGCGTCTACGTCGAGGTCTGCGGCGACGGCGGCATCCCAATAATCGGCATAAGAAGGGACGGGAATTACGGCGCGGCGGGCGGAAACGGCCCTAGGCAGCAGGTGGAGGATCTCGGTAGAGCCGTTGCCCGCGGCCACTTGTTCGGGCGCAGCACCGTAACGTGTCGCTCCGGCAGCGATAAGGTCAGTGCAGTCGGGGTCCGGATAATGAACGACAGTTTCGAGCGCGGAAGCAACGAGCGGTCGAAACCATTCAGGAAGGCCTAACGGATTGATATTAGATGAGAAGTCGAGGATCTTGTCCCGAGCGATGCCGGAGACGCCGGAAAGATACGTGAGATTTCCACCGTGTCCCGAACGTGACATTCGATCCTCCGCGAATTTGCCGGCAAAGGCAGGCCTGTCTGCCCACGATGCGGCAAAACCGGTCTTCGCCCGTCAAATGCTCCCCGTCTGACCGGGGGCGCGCTTGAGCCGCGAAACCGACCAAGACGTCTGCGAAGGGGATGACAACGCTCGGGATGTAAGGCTGGACAAGGCCCCATAACGGGGCCAACGCGCACCAATCAACGCGCGACGGAAATCTCAGGGGGTATCCCTGGAAATGCCAATTACCATCCCTCTCTTGCCAAGCTCCCGGTCCGCGGAGAGCGTGACATTCCGAACATTGTGGGCCGGTCTTCTGGCTCCCGGTTCATCCTACGGCCGCCCTTCCCATCATTACTGACAGTGGTTCCGCGGCTTTCGTCTCCGGTTACAGCGGCGGGTCCGCAACGGATTTTCACCGTTTTCCCGTATGCCCTCGATGGGGACTGCCCACGCTCGAGAGATTACATGTTATTATTACCGTGCAACGCCACGACACGTCAAAGAAAAAATGGGAAATCCCGTCAGGACAGATTGCTCCGCAAATCGAATGCTGTGGATTCTACCTGTTGCGGCACCGATTCGCGTAATTGACAAAGCCGGCACAATCGGAAAACATGGACATAAGATATCCCTTTGCCTCGATGATGCAATTATCTCAGGGAGGAGCAAGAGATGGCAACATACGTTATTCTTAGCCGGATTTCGCCCTTGGCTTTCGACGACCCGAAGAAGTTCATCCAGTTGGCCAAGGATGTGTCGGAACACATTAAGAAAGAGTGTCCGGCGGTCAAGTGGAAGGAGAGCTTCGCCACTTTCGGCCGATTCGACGTAGTTGACGTTGTTGAATCGGACGATCCCGAACAGGTTGCCAAGGTTGCAATGATTATTCGAGCCTACGGAAAGAGCGAAACCGAGACCATGCCGGCGACTCCGTGGAAGGCTTTTCTGAGCAATCTCTCCAAGTAGGGCCGAAGCGGCCGTAAATTCAGATATGGCCTGGGCTGGGATATGGAGAGCGAAAGCTCCGAGGGTGTCTTTTGTCCGCGCTGACCCGGCCGTCTGCCGCCAACGATCTCGCTCTCTGAAAGGCCCGCACCGCAGACTCTGTGCCGCCGCCGAACGCCCCGTCGATGTGACCGCCGTAGAAACCAAGCTCTTTCAGCTTGAGCTGAATCCGCTCAACTTCCGGACCGCCGTATCCACGAAGATATACGGTCATGTTGCTCTCTTTCGCGGACATCCTTGTCAAATTGAACGACCGAGCGATCATTCCCCCAGTTTTGGGGTGCCGCTACTTTCTGTCATGAGTCATGCGGCACGTGAAAGTTCCTGGTCACGGATTTCTGTGGAGGCTGAACCCACAATGTCGTAGAGTCGCAGTCTTTCCTGCCGACGCCTGTATGTCCGGAATTCGTCCCAGTCTTTGTTGATGTTCACGGCCCGCAAACGCATCACGCTCTCCGCTCCCCGGAGGGTCCAGCTCATGCCGGTCAGCTCCAATCCGTCGTTGATGAGGTTGCGACACGCCCCCTCGATGACCCCGCTACCGATGGGATAGCCCTTTGCCGGACAGATCTCGTACCGCCTGTGCTTGCGGTCCCGTTCGAGATATCCGATGACCTGTTCGAGGCTATGCCTCTTGGTTCCGGACAGTTCCTGCTTGGAGAGCATCTGTTTCAGCCCTCCGATCATTCTGCCCGCCTTTCCCTGGAGCAGCATCCTCAGCCGTTCGGTCACGAATTCTCTGACGTGTGGGCCCCCCTCGTCATAGAAGCAAAGAGCGGCTTTGCCCAGGTGTTCCAGGACGTGAAAGACGTCCAAGACGAAAAAGGCTGTGGGGAAATATGCATAGACCAGCGCCCAGAGGAAACGCCCTCCGTCCGGAATACAGACCGGTTCATTGCCTTCCGGCAATCGCTGATCCACGGCTATCTTCAGCCGCGCTCCGGTGTTTTCGGGATCGGCGGGGGGCTTCCGATCCGGATCGTTCACCGTGGGGCTTCCGAATGACGACGCCCTTCTTGTTCACGGTCGCAACGGTCACCGCGGCATCCGGACCCAGGGCCGGCTCGGGCTTCCCCTCGTAGTATCTGCCCACGTCATCGCAGAGGTCCCCCACAATGCCCTCCAGTGAGCGAATCGGCATCTACACGGGAAAGAAGGGGCCCAAGACCTTGGCCGCTTCTTCGGAGCTCATCGTGACAGCCGGCCGGGAAGAGAATTCCTGCACCACGTAGGAATAGCCTCTTTCAGGGAGGTTGAGATCTCCATCCAACGGACAGACCCCCGGTGAGCCGGAGGATTGATAATAGGCCCTCCGGATGACAATTCTTCCGAAGAGAGACCGATAGGCTCGCTCCCGCTCGCCCACATACGGTAACCGAACCCCTTGGGGGCCGATGATCTCCTTACCGGCATAGCCGGTGCCCTTCGCTGCTCCATACTCTTCAAGGGCCGTTCTCCCAACGGCCATTACCATGGGGAGAAGCCGCCGCTCTACTTCCCCGATCTCCAGTCCTTGTCCTGATCCGCGCACAAATGCGACAATTCCATTGACCAGTGCGGTAATGTTCGCTATCTCTTGTTCCATATCCGGTCCTCCCCTACGGATACATCGTTCGTCAAACGCCATGTACCGCATACGAGGACCGGAATCCACTCCCTTCTCGATGCTGTCTACGCGGTTTCACTGAAATCATCTCTGACAAGAAATCGCGGCACCCTA